>JADHWD010000140.1 GCA_016783645.1 bacterium | reverse complement strand
ATAATTAACAGGGATTAAGGGGATAAAAGGGATAAAAAATTGTTGTAGGAGCAAAGCATTTGTAAAGGAGCGTTGAAATTGGAAGATACTATTCTGTTTAAATGCTTCGCCCCTGCTATAGAAAAAAACAATTAGAATATCGGTGATTTGATAACTGGATTTCATCGAATAGAGTTAAGAGTTAAGAGTTAAGAGTTAATTGAATAAATTCAATGTTTTCATCCCTGTAAATTTTAATAAGGGGAAATATCACTGTAAGAGATGAACTCTTATACTTAATGCGTAAGATACTAATGTCCAAAGTCTAAAGTCATTTTCATGCTTGGTGGTGCGACTAAAGGCGCATGAGGGTTTATCTTGAAAATTGATTCAAGCTGCGAGATGCGAGTTACGAGTTAAAGTTTCAGGTCTCATGTCTCATCAGTCTGTCCGACAATTTGTCATTCTGAACGAAGTGAAGAATCGCAGCCGAATTAAGTAGTTAAATATCAACCAATTGCTTCGCTTCGCTCGCAATGACAATAGGCGTTTTCACCATTATCGGACGAACTGTTAAGTTCTGAATCCTGCGTCCTTAAATGAAAACCTTGCGCTAAGTTAGTATTTCATTGTATATCATCCAGGCGGATGCTCTCTTCGACTTTATATCCTCCTATGGAGGTGCGGATCAGGGAATCCATACAGGCGCCGCATTCTAATTCGGCACCTATGTCATGCGCTAATGTCCTAATATAAGTACCCTTTGAACAATGGACATCTATCTGCAGATGCGGCGGGGACCATCCGGTGATTGTGATGGTATAGATGTTCACAGTTCTGGGCGCGCGTTCAATTTCAATCCCTTTGCGCGCTAATTTATACAATTTCCGGCCTTCAACTTTCACCGCGGAAAACATCGGAGGAATTTGCTCTATCTTTCCAGTGAATTTAGCAATGACTCTATCTAACAATTCTAGAGTGACTGCGCTGCAATTCTGTTCGCTGATGACTTTTCCGGTGATGTCATAAGTGTCGGTCTCTTTTCCCAGTAATATACCCGCTCTGTATTTTTTATCCAGCCCCAGCAATTCACCGGCTCTTTTGGTGGCTTTTCCCAATAGAATCAGGAGAACTCCTTCAGCTATAGGATCCAGCGTCCCGCCATGACCGGCTTTTTTTATATTCAATCTGCGCCGGATAATCCGCACAACATCGAATGAAGTTAAACCGGGAGGTTTATAGACATTCAGGATTAATCCTTCAGGAGGAATAATCATTTTTCGGATAGATGTTCATCGATAGTTTTTAAAAGAGCATTTTTCAAATCATCCAGCTTGCCCCGGTAACGGAATCCGGCGGCTTGCTGATGACCGCCTCCACCGAAACTCTCGGCGATTTGTTTGACATCGAAAGAATTCTGCGACCGCAGACTGACTTTCAACCGGCCGTCTTCGGAAATCCTGATAAAAACCGCCACACGCACATCCCTGATGCTGATAGCGTAGTTGATAATCCCTTCGGAATCCTCAATCTCTTTAGAATCCAGATATTCCATCACAGCCACAACGCCTTCGCGGTGAAATGTCAGAGAACTTAATGTTTTAGCGAGGGCTTCCATATAATCTTTGGGCAGATTATAATACACCTCATGTGAAATTTTTTCCGGAACCGCGCCGGCTTTCACTAATTCAGCGCAGATACCGAATACTTTCGGCGTCGTATTATTGAACCGGAACCGTCCGGTGTCGGTCATAATGCCCGTATAAAGGACAGCCGCAAGCTGAGGTGTGAGTTCGATATCCGTAATCTCTATAAAGCGGTAGAGCATTTCACATACCGAACTGGCGGCGCTGTCGATTATCGAAATCTCACCGAAATGATTTTCCGACGCATGATGGTCAATATTGATAATTCTGGGATTATCGGAAATCATATCCTTGATTCTGCCGATGCGTTTGAAACTGCCCACATCCAGCACAACGAGATTGGAATATCTGCGGGATATTTCTATATTTTCCGGATTAATCACAGTTGGGCTTCCGGGAAGGAAACCGTATTTCAAGGGGACTCCGCCTTCAATCGCCAGGGTGCGTTTTTTATCGAACCGTTCAAGTATTTCACCCATAGCTAAAACCGAACAGACCGCATCTCCGTCCGGCGAGAAATGACTGGTCACTAAAAAATCATCATTGGCTTTTATGAAATCTATGACAGCCCGCCATTCAGCGTCGAAATCAATCTTCATCTTTCCGTATTTCCCTAATTAGATCATCGATACGATTCGCCTGCTTCAAATCCTCATCGACTGCGAAAATTAATTTGGGAAGAATCCGCAGGCGGACATTTTTCGCTAATGCTGTTAAGATATATTTCCTCGAATACAATAATACTCGTCCGGCATGATCCTCATCTCCGCCGAGAACCGAATAATACACATGAGCTGCGCTTAAATCCGGAGAAATTTTCACCCTGGTGATAGTGATCAATCCCGGGAAATCCTTCCGCAAGCCTCTTTCGATTATTTCACCAATCGCCCGGTGAAGCAGGGAGTTTATTCTATTTTGTCTGCGGGTATTCATTATAATTCCTCATGTGTCTGCAGTGTAGTCTGTTCAAATACGCCGGACTGAAGTCCGGCCTCCTATTCATGGGACTACCTGTTTATCAACCTGCAAAATCGTAGGCTTACTTAATTTTTAAATGATGCATCTTTCAATGTCCGTAATCTCAAACCGGTAATCGTCTTCTAAAAAATTTATCACTTTCTGCATCATTTCATCCAGATGACGAGTGTCAGAACTCACCATCGCTATCCCGATCTCTACATGATTCACCATATCCAGTCCTCCGGTCTGGGCGGCGGACAAATTGAACTTGCCGCGCAGTTTATCAATAATTGATTTCACCACTCCCCGCTTATCTTTTAAAGTCATACAATTATACAACAGCAACTTGACAGACAATGCGCCAATTAACATCCTATTTGCCAACAGTTCGTGTTATTATAATAATAACGAATCAGAGGTGTAAATAAATATAAACCTTCATGCGCCTGTGGCGCGCCACCAAGCATGAAAATATTTTGCAGGGCGAACACATGGGTTCGCCCCTACAGCCATATGTTTATTTGTAGGGGCAGACCTGTGTGTCTGCCCTCTTTGGCATTTTCTATTTTCAAGATAAACCTTTAAAAATCAAATATCACATATCTTTTTAAATCGTCAACGCCCGCTTGGTCTCCACCACTTTATAAGCCTGAATATTATCACCGACTTTAATATCATTGAAATTTCTGATAGTCATTCCGCATTCAAATCCAGACAGCGCTTCTTTGACATCATCCTTGAAACGCTTTAGATTCAGAATTTCGCCGTCCCATATTTCAAAGCCTTCGCGGTAAATTCGTATTTTGGAAGCGCGCTCTATCTTGCCGCTGGCTATATAGCATCCGGCGATTGTTCCGATGGTGGAGATTTTAAAAGTGTTCCTCACTTCGGCTTCGCCCACGATTTCTTCTTTGATGTCAGGCCTTAACATACCTTCCAATGTGCGTTTCACATCATCGATCACATCGTAAATGACACGGTAAGATTTTATCTCCACCTGTTCCTTCTCCGCCAGTTCGCGGGCTTTCTGATTGGCCTGTACATGGAAGCCGATGATGATAGCGTAAGAGGCGGAAGCGAGCAGGACATCCGATTCCGAGATAGCGCCGACGCCCTTGTGGATGATATCTACTGACACTTCAGTGGAATGCAGTTTCATCAATTCATCCGCCAGCGCTTCGATGGAACCATGAACATCGCCTTTCAATATCAAGGGCAGTTCTTTGATTTCTCCGTGTTTAATCCGTTCGGCGATTTGCTCCAAAGTAAGCCGTCTGATCTGGCGGAAATTTTGCTCGCGCTGTAACGCCTGGCGTTTTAAGCTGATCAATTTCGCCTCCCGCTCAGTCTCTGTGACTACAAGTTTATCGCCGGGTTGAGGAACGCCGGTGAATCCAATAACTTGAACCGGCGCCGAGGGCCCCGCTTCGGTTCTAATTGATCCCCGTTCATCCATTAATGCGCGGATTTTACCGGAATACTGCCCCGCTATAAAATTGTCCCCGACTTTCAATACTCCCTTCTGCACCAGCACGGTGGCTAAAGGACCCCTCCCACGGTCGAGTTTGGCGTCGATGATGATTCCCTGGGCCTTTATATCCACCGGAGCTTTCAATTCCAATAAATCCGCCAGCAAAATAATTTCATCCATCAAATTATCCACCCCTTTACCGAATTTAGCGGATATTTCAGCGCATTGGTATTTGCCGCCCCAGTCTTCAACTAAGATATTAATCGCCGCTAACTGCTGCCGCACTCGTTCGGGCAGCGCATTGGGTTTGTCGATTTTGTTAATTGCGATAATAATCGGCACTCCCGCCGCTTGGGCATGATTTATCGCTTCGATTGTCTGAGGCATCACTTGGTCATCCGCCGCCACCACTAGGACCACAATATCTGTCACTTGAGCGCCGCGGGCGCGCATAGCGGTGAACGCTTCATGACCCGGAGTATCCAGAAATGTGATCCTTCTGCCGCTATAATCAATTTCATAAGCACCGATATGCTGGGTGATTCCGCCATACTCGCCTGCAATGATATTCGATTTGCGAATATAGTCCAGCAGTGATGTTTTGCCATGGTCGACATGTCCCATGACCGTGACGACAGGATTCCTCGATTCAATCGCTTTCCCCTGTTCTACAGCCATCTCCTCAAATTCCTCTTCAAAAGAGGTGAATTCGACTTTGAATCCGAAATCATCGGCGAGCAGTTCGATGCTATCGCGGTCCAGCCGCTGATTGATGGAAATCATCATTCCTAAACCAATCGCTTTCTGCAGTAATTCGGTCGCCTGCACTCCCATTAAATTCGCTAACTCTTGAGCGGAAATAAATTCGGTGACTTTAATGATATCCTCCTCTTCCTGAACTACCTCTTTCATCACATGTTTGTGCTTTTTATATTTAACCCTTCCGCGCTCTTCAATCTTAGCCAGCGTTTCCTTAACAGTGGCATTGACCTCTTTCAAATCAACTTTCTTTTTAGCTTTTCTCCGCCGTTTGCCAGTGGGTTTTCTCGCCTCTTCGGGTGCGGATAATTTCTTTTTAGCTTTTTTAGTTTTGATTTCTTGTTCTATATCAACGGCGGCGGCAGATAGCTGCTGCGGTTTGCGGGGTTTCTTGCGCCGTCTCGATTTTTTGCGGACCTGTTCCGCCCCCTCATCTTCTTTAGTCTTTTCAATTTTTTTAGCTTCGGGGGATTTTAGTCCGCGGGATTTTTCTTCGGCTTTTTTAGGCTTCTCGGATATTAGTCTTTCGGGTTTAGTTTTAGTTTTTTCCGACTTGAGCATGGCTTCGGCGATAACTTCATCAACCGGCCGCATTTCACCGGATTTTAAATCGACCTTAATAAGTATTATTTCCGCTTCAATTCCTGCCTTTATAGATATTTCCTCTTCCGCTGTTCCGATTTTTTTCGGAATTTCCTTTTCGGCGTACGCCTCTTTAATTTCTTCTTTTGTTACAGATTCTTCAATCTCGATTTCGGCTTCTTTAACTCTGACTTTCTTTTCGGGTTCTGTCTTTACCTCTTTATCAATCTCTACCTTCTCCGCCGAAATAGGCTTTTCAACTGTCGCTTCTTCCTGATATACACCTGCTAGTTCAACTTCAACGGCTGTGGAAACTGGCTGTATTTCCTCTGTTATAGGTATATCCGCGGTTTCCGGTTTTGATGGTGGAGCTTCAACTGAAATTTTACTCTTTTTAACGCTTTCCTTCTCAATATTCTGCTTTAAGATATAATCAAGTTCCCGTTCGCGAAGCTCCTCGGTCTGGTGCCTTTTTACAATCTCTTTTGTTTCACGCAGACTATCAAGATGTCTGCTCCAGCGGTTCGCTTGGAATTTCTTCACTAATTCCTGATACATCTCACTGGTGACAATACTCATATGCTTCTTGGGGGTTTCGAATCCCTTATCGTTCAAGAAAGCGATTAGAGTTTCATGTCCCAGATTGAGTTCTTTGGCGACCTGATACAGCTTACGGGATTTCTCTAAATCTATCAAATTCATAAATATATTCTATCGATGATCGGATTTTTAATTCTGTCTGCCGGAATCGGTCAGTTGCTTATCTTCAGATTCTTCCGGTTTTTGAGTTTCTTCGGTCATTTCCACATCATTTGAATCCTGCGGTAATTCCTCGGTCTCTTCTTCTATGATCGAATCGTCATTTTCTTCCGAATTTTCGACAGATTCGGATTTCGCCTCCGCAGACTCATCCTCTTCATATAATTTTTCTAAAACAGCGAATATCTCCTTCGCCTTGTTCTCATCGATTTCAGGTAACTCTATCAGCCTTTCTATTCCAGCGTCGATAATTTCGTCGGCGTATTGATATCCGGCTTGAATCAATATATTTTTGGTCTCTTCATCCAGCTGTTCGACCTGCTTAAGCTCTATCTCTTCCTCGTAGTATTCCGATTCTTTAACGGGTTCCAGCTCATATCCGGTCAGCATAGAAGCGAGCCTGATATTCTGCCCTTTACGCCCGATAGCGGCGGGGAAACTTTCGTCAGGAATGACGACCACCGCTTTCTTTTCGGCTCTATTTATCAGAACTTCGGTGGGGATAACTGGCGCCATCGCGCGCCTGATGAATAATTCCGGATCTTCCGCATAATTAATAATATCAATCTTTTCGTTATTCAATTCCCGGACTATAGCCTGAATCCTCACACCCTTCATGCCTACACACGCTCCGACCGGATCGATTCTTTTATCGTTAGATTCGACAGCGATTTTAGTGCGGTCGCCGGCTTCCCGAGCCACTTCTTTGATTTCGATTATATTATCATATATTTCCGGCACTTCCAGTTCAAACATCCGTTTGATGAAACCTGTATCCGCCCGGGACAAGATAATTTCAGGATCTTTGGAGGTCTTGCGTACTTCCTTGATTAAAGCTCTAATGCTTTCGCCCCGGCGGTACCGCTCGTTGTAAATTTGTTCTTCCTGCGGCATAATCGCTTCTATCTTGCCGATGTTGAAACGAATCTCTTTACGGTTTATCTGGTGAATATCGCCGATGACAATCTCACCGACGCGGCTGGAAAATTCAGAGAAAATATTCTCCTTTTCAATCTCTTTAATCCGCTGGATAAGATTCTGCTTTAGAGTGATGATAGCGCGGCGGCCCCAGCTGTGATAATCGATGATTTCCACATATTCATCACCGACCTCAAAATCTGGATCCTCTTCTCTGGCTTGAGACAGCTCTACTTGAGTGACAGTATCTTCTACTTCGCCATCTTCTACAATCATCTTTTCGCAGTAAATTTCAATATCGCCTTTCTCCATATTGAAAATCACATCGAAATTATCGCTTGTGCCATATAGTTTTTTTATCACCGAAAAGAAAACTCCCTGAATGAGTTCTTGGAAAGCCTCCTTATCCATGTCTCTTTCTTTGACAATCTGCTGGATAGCTTCGACAATAGGCTGATTCATAAATATCCGTTCTATTTGATTGTTATATGCTAAAAAATATCACCAAGGCGTCTGAACCTGCGCCTTCTTAATCTTATCCCAAAGGAAACGAGCGGGACCGTTTTGCGATTCGACTATGATCCCTTTATCATCCGCTGAGATAATTTTACCTTTGAGGTTTATAATCTTTTCATCTTCCTGCGTTATTTCTAATATCAGTTCGCGCCCCATATTTTTCCGATATTCCCACTCATATTTCAGAGGATGAGTCACTCCGGGAGAAGAGATTTCCAGGCGGTAATCATTCTTGATGAGCATCTTACTGTCGATGAAATCCTGAATATCCCGGCTCCATTGCCGGCAGTCTTCGTGGGACAAACTGCAGTCTTCACGGTCGAGAAATATCCTGACACTGGCGGAATTCTTGTACTGCGCCAGTTTGATATCCATCAGATGGAATGGTGATTCCAGCGTCATACGATTTATTTCATCCCGCAGGACTTCTATTACTGACATTTTTTGAATTCCTGAAAATAAAAATGTGGGTCAAAATGAACCCACATCGCTCACAATCCGCCCCTTTTCCGATAAGCGCATGGTCATTAATTAACTTCTGATAGATTTCACCCTGTTTGACAGGGGAGGCGCTTATCGGATTTTCCACCTTATATCCGCATGGTTTTCACCTGCGAATCGCTCCGGTGAGCAGTGAAGAGTTCATTATATTTCCCTAACCCGGACGAGCCGGAACCCAAAAAGGCACAAGACTCAAGACTCAAGACTCAAGACTCAAGGCTCAAGACTCAAGGCTCAAGACTCAAGGCTCAAGACTCAAGGCTCAAGACTCATGACTTTAGACTTTGGACTTTGGACTTTAGTAAAAACAAAAAGTACAAAATCCGAAGCTCGAAATTCGAAATCCGAAACTGACAGTTTTTGACTTGCAGCTCGAAACTCGCAACTCGAAACTTTTAAAAAATATCTTGATACACGATTTTCTGC
>JADHWD010000139.1 GCA_016783645.1 bacterium | reverse complement strand
TCGAAGCTCGAAATTCGAAATCCGAAACTGACTGTTATTGAATCGCAGCTCGAAACTCGTAGCTCGAAGCTCTTAAATAATATATTGATACATGATTTTCTGCCAGAAATAACACGAAAATCAGAATTTAGGTACTAAATAAAATTTCGTTGTGAATCGCACTTTCACACTTTCATACTTTCATACTTCATTTCACCAATCCCCGCTTGACCAGTTCACTGTGAGCGTTGTCAACTTCATCTCTGCTCTCAGCGTTCAAACTCCATTCCGCTAATTCTTTCAATCCCTCTTTCAAAGATACACCGGGTTTGAAGCCTAATTGGGATATTTCCGTGATGTCCGCATAGCAGTCGCGGATATCGCCCGCACGGTATTTACCTACAATTTCAGGTTCTAAGCCGGAATTCGGAGCGGTCAATTCGATCAATGTTTCGGCGAGCTGTTTAATCGAAGTTGTCTGCCCGGCGCCGATATTATATGAATGATAATCGGCGCGGGAATCTTTCATCAGCATCAATTCCGCCTTGACGATGTCGTGCACTGAGATGAAGTCCCTTAACTGTTCGCCGTCTTCGTATATCAAAGGCGGATTGCCGGCTTTGATGCGGCTCAAGAATATCGCCGCCGCCCCGGTGTAAGGATTGGACAGGCTTTGACGAGTACCATAGACATTGAAGAATCTGCAGGCGGTTGTGGGGATGTTATAAGTCTGCCCGATGATCAACGAATATTCTTCTTGATCCTTTTTCGACTGGGCATATACCGAAGTGCAGTATAAGGGTTTCGATTCTTTTGTGGGCGCCGGCTTGACCGGCTGTTGGCATACCGGGCACAGCATCCGCCATTCCCGCTTTTTCAATTGCGCTTCACCCCGCAGTTTGGGATACTGCAGCCCATGCTCGGCGCATCGATAAGCGCCTTCGCCGTATATCGACATTGAACTCGCTATCAAAACCTTCTCAACTTTATTCTTCTCATTCACCAATATATCCCAAAGATTAGCGGTTCCCATCACATTAGCTGATATATAAGGGGATATTTCATACATCGACTGCCCCACACCGACGGCGGCGGCGGCGTGAATAATTATTTCCACATCTTCGACCGCGCGCTTGAATCCGTCGTAATCGCGCACATCGCCGAACATAAATTCCGCCTCCCGCGGCATCCAGGACGGCCTCCGTTGTTCCTCACCGTGAACTTGAGGGTCGAGGTTATCGAATATCCGAACTTCATACCCCTCCTCCAACAATTTATCAACTGTGTGCGAGCCGATGAATCCCGCCCCGCCGGTCACTAATACTTTTAACATTAAATATTTCCTATTTTTCAATGATTTTTATATTATTGGTGGTGTCCTTATATAATTGTCATGGTAGGCGGGGGGTTTATCCCCCCGCACAATTTGTCGGGGGACAAGCCCCCGACCTACCATTTTTTCTCGTTCCCACGCTCCAGCGTGGGAATGCATACAAAGAACGGAATTGTAAATTCATGTAGGGGCGAAGCATTCTGATATGAAGACGAATTAAACCTTTGCCGCAACAAGAATGCTTCGCCCCTACGTCCAACGACCAATGACTATTGACAAATGACATCATCCCGCCGCCTGCCTACTTCACATACCCCAGCGCTTTCAATTTATCCCGCACCTCTTTATCCACCATAGTGGATTCAATATCTCTGCCTGCTTTGCGTCCCTTTTCGTATGTGGGGATAGTGTCGATAGTCAGAGAATCGCTTAAAATATCCGTCAATATCCGCCCGTCGAAATCCTGAGCATAGGGATAACCCATGATATGCAGAATAGTGGGAGTTATATCTAAGACAGTGACATCTTCCACCATTGCGCCGGATTTAATACCGGGACCTGAAGCGATGAAAATCCCAGGATGAGAGTTTATAATATGAAAATCCTCCGATTCGCCCGGTTGATCCGGTTTGATATGATGATAATGACCGGTGGCTAATATTCCCTGATCGAAACCATGGTCGGAAACGATGATAACGACGGTGGAAGAATCCATTCTGCTCAAAAATTCGCCGATTAATTCATCGGTATACTCGTAATACCTCGCCACTAAGTCCCGGTATCTTACCGCATTAACCGGAATCAACACATCTTGGTGCTGGTCAGCGAAGAAATATTTCAGATACTGATGGGACATGGAATCGATTCCCTGCAGGTATATCGCCCAGAAATCCGGCTGAGCTTTTTCAGTCAACAGATATTTCGCCGCCTCCGCCACCGTGCGGTCGCCCGGATATGAATACTTGAACATGGAGGCTTCATAAGCGATATCGAGATAATCATAAGTATCGATAGCCAGGAATTCTTCGATGAACTTGTCGTCTTCCACATTGATGAACCTGCGCATATCTTCGGCGGTAACATCTTGCGGAGTGTATGTGAATTTCTGCAGTTCCGGTATTAATTCCGGCGGATAGACATCATGGATCGAACCGCCGCCTTTCTCATGGTAATTAGTCAACACCTGCAGTTTATTGAACAATGCGTGGTCGGTGTAATTGTATCCGTTGATCGGTTCGGCGGGCCAAGACGCCCACCAGTTCATCATCCCCACTTCACTGCCGTTATCCGATAAAATATTCCATAAAGCTTCACATGCCCGGTAATTACTGGGGATAGGAGCTACAGTGGCGATATTCTCCTGAATCCACAATAAATCCGGGGCGAGCCAGGGGAGTCGAAACATCGGTACCCTGCTTCCAGTTATAGGAAATTCCCACACTAAAAAGGAGTTGATACCATGCTTCTGCGGCAGTCTGCCGGTTATGACGCTGGTCCATATCATAGCGGAATAAGTGGGATACAATGTCTTCAAATCACCTCTCACTCCGTTTTCTATCAACCGCTGAAAATTGGGAAGCCTGCCCTGCGGCAATAACGAATCGATAACCGTCCACCAGGCTCCATCCAATCCGATTAACGCCACCTTCCTTACATCAGGGCGAATGTCAAAGGCTGACTGCGGGATTACAGCTGATTCGGAGGAATTAGATATATTCGCTTTCACTCCCCAGGCTGTTATGATAACCGCCAGTAGAACGCCGCCGATAACGGTTAGTAATCCCATGCGCCAGCCGCTGAGTTTTCTGATGATGAAGATTGTAAGCAAAACCGTCCCTGCTAATCCGATAATAGTGAAAGCGATATTAGCGGGCAGTGAGCCTTTGATCGGCATCAAGGGATTGGCTATGAAATGAGTCAGCACATAATTGCGGAAATAATGAAATATCGTCAAAATCAAGATTATCGGCAGATATAGATTGAACGGTGAATGGAGACCTTGAAACCATTTCTTCTTGATAAAAGGATAGAATAAAATCCCAAGTATAACTCCGGTGCTTATCCCGGCGATACCATATAATAGAATCAAATTGACCGCTAACAGCCATGAATCCTGCAGGTTATGCAATGAAGTGTTAATCTTGGTGACTTTAAGTGCCAGTGTTAATCCCAGAGCGGCGCCCACCGGTAGTCCTGATAAGACGGCGGATAAGATATTTCTGAGGATTGATATATTCTGTTTTTTCATATTCTATGTCTTTAATTTTGAAATAGCGGTAGGGTGGGTTCTTAATCCCCCTTTGTATGCATTCCCACGCTGGAGCGTGGGAACGAGATGAAAGGGCAGACACATGCAGGCTTTCCCAAAATATAAAAATATCATTCCGGAACGCCGAAGGCGTATCCGGAATCCACTGTTATATCTATAAAATACAAGCAGATGGTGTCGACTGCGGAGAGTCGACACCACACAAATATTGGATGCGATCCTTCACTTCGTTCAGGATGACATATTCTGGGACAGGATGCATGTGTTCGCCCTTTAAAATATTTCCATGCTAAGTTGTGCCGCCTCGGCAGTATAAGGAGTCTAATATAATTTAACTTATTATGTATATTATAGCAAATTGCAGACCTGATTTGTGAAAGCAGGCGGGAAAGGCATCCTATAGGCGCTTATCTCTTACTCTCGTTCCCACGCTCCTGCGTGGGAACGCATATAAAGGTGTATTTAGAACCCACCCTGCGATTTCTTGAAACTTTAACTCGAAGCTCGCATCTAGAAACTAGAATCTTTTTCCTGTTAAAATAATTAATTAACCCTAATCTTATATACCACACCCAGATGGTCGGAATATTTAGCGCGTATTAATTCGGCTTTATGCACTGTGATTTCATTGGAATGGTATAGATCATCGATGTGGAACATAGGAGAACCGGTATGCCAGGAAAATCCGAATCCACGCCCGGCTTCCTCCCATGCGCCGGTGAAGTTACCTTTCATTAGGTTTTTCAATTGACGATTAGGCGTCATATTGAAATCACCGATTAATATCGCCGGCAGGTCGTCATTCCGCACCATTGATAAAATCGATCTCAGCTGTTCAAAGGCGATCTTCCAATGTATTCCCTCCGGTGTCATCCCCTGGCGGGGCGCATGGGGCGGAACTAAATGCAGGTTCACACATTGCACCCAAGTGTTTCCTATCTTTACCTGGCAGTACTGCGCCGGCCAATCCGGCAGCCATTTCGGACCTGGTATGATATATTTTTGCGCTCCCCTGACCGGTAATTTACTGAACACCGCCGAACCCACCGCCGCCCTGACTGCTTCCTCTATCATCGGATAAGCGCTATATCCCCGTTCTTTCATTACAGGATATATCTCTTCCCACCGCCCGCTGTCTATCTCCTGAAAGAACACTAACTCCGGCGAATGCTCATCAATTATTTTTTCAATTTCATCATTTACAGGATATCCCCGCGCCAGTACATTATGGCTGAATATGGTGATACATTCATCGGGCGGGATTGCTGAGCGCCCCTGCTTCGGCAGGAAACTGAAAGCGTCTCCTATGAGAATGACTGCTGTAATACAAGAAATAAAAGCGGCGGTTTTATAAGAATATCTGTATATAAATCCTATAAGAGCTGATAATAAAAGAATAAAACCCGCGAATAGCCTGATTGTCTGATTGTTCAATAAAATGTCCAGCGGAAGTGATATTCCTGACATAACAGGCCAAAGCAGAGTCAAAAGAGTTATTATGAAAATTATAACCTGTAAAAACTTGACTAATGATATTTGAAATTTTGTATTTGCCACAGAAAACACAGAGATACATAAGGCTAAAAGGTAGAGACTCAGGATAATTAACAGGGATTAAGGGGGTAAAAGGGATAAGAAATGCAATATTGTAGAAGAACTAAATTGGAATATCGGCGGTTTGATAACAGGATTTCATTGAAGATGGAATAAATTCAATGTTTTTATCCCTTTCATTCCTTTCATCCCTGTAAATTTTATAAAAGGGAAATATTAATGTAAGAGATGAACTCTTTCATCGAATGAGTAAGTATCTATGAGAGACTAAAATTTATCTTTGATAAAATAACGCCTTCCTTTATTAGAACCTTCCCGCCGCAGTATTCCCACACCCGTCAGTTGGTTGAGCCTGTTCCGAGCTGTAGTGGAAGACACATTGAAATGACCGCTGTAATCGCTGTTGGTGATCGGGCAGTCGTAGAACCGCGTCAGAAAACCGGCGAGTTTTTCACTATTTTCCTTATTGAACCCGGAATTCTGAATAGTTCTGATAATCTCGCTAAATCTCTCCGGTTCATTATCAGCGTATCCGCTATCCGCCGCTTCATCGTCAAATATGATATGATGCCGCATAATAGCGGAGTTTTCGCATATAGCTGACGCCCGGAGTAGTATTGCATATAGTTCGCGCAGGTTTCCGGGCCAATTATAGTTCTGCAGTGCTGAGACAGCGGTTTCTTCGATTGTGTAATGTATCTGCGGGCGGAATTTTTGGCCTATCTGGCGCAAGAAGTAGTGTATGAACAAAGGGATATCATCCCTCCGTTCGCGTAAAGGCGGAGTATGAAGATGAAATATATTCAGACGATAATACAAATCTTTGCGGAATACGCCGTTTCTCACTTTAGCCTTCAAATCCTGATTAGTGGCGCATATCACCCTCACATCGGCGAAAGCCATCTTGGAAGCGCCGATTTTCTGAATCTCGCCCTTTTCGATGAACCTCAATAGAGCGGTCTGCAGTCGGGGGGATAATTCATTGACTTCATCCAAAAAAAGTGTTCCGCCGGCGGCGCTCTCCAGCCGCCCTATCCTGCCGTTCTGATTAGCCCCGGTGAAAGCGCCCGAAACATAGCCGAATAACTCGCTCTCCATCAAGTTATCAGGAATAGCTCCGCAGTTGACGGGGATGAAATCATTTTCACCGCGCGGACTGCTGTCATGTATATATTTCGCCACCTCCTCTTTACCCGTTCCGGTTTCGCCGGTTATCACCACCGGCGCGTCGGTGGCGGCGATCTTGGAAGCGTAAGCGAGCAGATTCAGCCATCCGCTGTTCCTGCCCACCAGACGGCTGCCGGAGATTCTGTCTTTGAAGTTTATTAAGCGCGACCGGTGAAACCGGTAGCGTTCTACATGCTGTCCCAAATTGCGGTCAAGTTCTTCGGTTTCAGCCGATTCCATCCCGCTTTTAGCCGCTAAACTCGAAGAATCATAAGCGCCGCTGTCCTCCACCTTCAACAATTCCCTGCCGTTTTGGATCAGCGTTTTGACGAAGGACGCCAGACGAACTAAATCATGAGCTTCCGCACCGCCGCCCGAATTATAAACTCCCAAAGCTTCCCCGTCAAAATACGGAAAGTCATACCCTTCGGGCGCTGCCCATTTCAATCGGTCAAGCAGAAAATTGAAAATCAGACTGCGGTAACTTAACGCTAAATCATGCAGGGGATTATCCATCGCGATTTAATGCAATCCTCATTCACTATTTACTATTTACCATTCACTATTTCATCAGAAGTATCTTTGCGGTATTATGCCATAAATCAGCGGAAACGCGCACGAAGTAAATGCCGGAAGACAGATTATCCGCATTGAAATTGAAATCATGAATCCCGGAAGTCAATTGACCGGAGAATAACTCAGCGGTCACCCGCCCCTGAAGATCATACACTCTGATGCTTATCGTCTCTGTCCGTTCCAGATGTAGTTTTATCATGCAGCCGGAGTTGAAAGGATTGGGGAACACATCGATGATACCTGTCTGTTCCGGCGTTTGAATATTCTCATGCGGTTCGACCGATACCGCATGATATTGGAACAGATCCACCGGAATTTTCTGATAGACTACATAAGTCTGCTGGCCCTGTTCGCTGGCGGGGTAGTTATCCAGCAGGTAGAGGACATGCAGGGTATCGTTGATTTCGGCGGCTAAAGAAGGGTAATCTTCGCTCAAGCAGTACCCCCCGGGCGCGCCGGGCGAATGAGTATTGGTGATACTGAAAGGTTCGCTCCAATCCAAACCGCCGTTTTCGGAATAGGAACCGAAAATTTCCCCGTTAGGATATCCCTGCTGGGATAAATCGTATGGATCATCGAATTGAGCCCAGATGCAGTACAGGGCGTTATCGCCGCCGTAATAATTGAAACTTATGCAGGGTTTATCATACAATCTGCGGTTATCTAAAGGAATCACTATTCCGGCGAATAGCTGACCGGTTATCTTGGTGAAACCGGCAGCTTGGGAATAGTGATAAATCTTCGATCCGGGAGTGGTCATAAGCTGCGTGTGAGTACTGTTATAATAATAGCCGGTGGCGCTGTACACTATATGCAGATTGTAAGCCTGGTCATAGGTCATAGAAATATCTTTGAACAGCCTCAAACTGTCGGAATTGGGATGGACACCAGCGGCGAAATTGGACACATTCACTGTATCGCTGAAATCCCAGTTGATTCCGTCGGAACTCTCCACATAGACAAGGTCATTATTGACGAATTCATTGGGATTGACCGCAACGGAGCTCAACGGATGCGCCCAGGCTAAAGCGACTTTGCCATTGGGAGCGGCGGTGAAGACCGCCGCATGAGTTCTGACGCTGTCAACGAAAATCCATTCTGACAGCCAGCTAATGCCGCGGTTGACACTGCGATTGTAAAAAAGCGGCCTCTTATCACCGGTAATTCTGCCATAACCTATCATATGAACAATCGTATCACTGGAAGTAATCACTTGAGGTTCAGTGATTGATTCGCCCGGGGGATTACTCATAATCGCCTGTTGAAAAACTCCTCCGCCGATTTCATATTCCACTCCTGCAAAAACATGGTATTGCTCATCTATCCAAAGACCCCGGTAAGCGACAATGGAATATCTCTCGCTTAAGAGGTATATCGAAGCCGACATAGTGGGTGACAACTGAGTCACCGGGGTCCCGTTCGACCAGCTCCAGCCTCCGTCAACCGGCTTATAGCTGTACTTCGCCTTCTGCTCATTCATACCGTTTGACCAGGCGCAGTGCACTCCGTCGTTCTCGTCTATCGCAATCAGCCGCCCTATAGAACCTGCGTGCTGAAGGTCATAGTAGGTGAAACCCATAGTGTCGACTTCACCGATTTGCTGTCCGGAAGCCCAGTTGAAACCGAACAGAACTGCGGCTGTGATTAATAATGAATTTCTTATCTTCAATTTCAGACTCCTATCGAATTTGATTTTT
>JADHWD010000138.1 GCA_016783645.1 bacterium | reverse complement strand
ATAATGAGCGACAATAATTTTAGGTATTTGTGCGACCCCTTTAGGGTCGAACCGTTTCGTTTAATTTATACCGTAGGTTTCACCTACGGCTATTCACATGCGACCCTTTCAGGGTCGAATACTAAGACATATGTTCATGAAAAATCGGTCTCTAAAGAACAATTATTATTGTCGTTTATTATAAATCCATAAACAAACATTTTCAAATGCGATTTATTGTCTACAAAAAACAATATGCGGTATTATGTTTATAGTTTCGTCATTGCGCTGATTTTACTGTTTTCCATTGAAGTTTTAGCTCAGCCGCCGGCACCCTCATGGATGATGACCTATGGCAATCGAGAAGATGATTTGTGCTATTCCGCGATATCCGTTCCCGACGGGGGATTTCTTTGCGCCGGCTATACCAAATCATTCGGAGCGGGACAGACCGATATGTACTTAGTGAAAGTCGATTCCAACGGCATGTTCCAATGGCATAACACTTTCGGTGACACCGCCTTTGAAGAATGCCTGGCGGTACAGGTCGCGCTTGACGGAGGATATATTTTGGGCGGAAAAAGCTCTTCTTTCAGCGCCGGTGATCTCGATATGTATTTAGTGAAAACGGATTCTGCGGGAAATCTTCAATGGCAGCACACATACGGCGACACCGGAATGGATTACTGTTCGTCCGTATGCGCTGCGCCGGACGGGGGTTATATTTTAGCGGGTTATACCAATTCGCATGGAGCAGGCGATGAAGATTGTTATGCGGTGAAAACTGATTCGATGGGAAATGTGGAATGGGAAAAGCTTTATGGCGGCGGGTGGAACGATAAATTCTATGATGTAGTATGTACTCCCGACGGCGGTTATCTCTTCGCCGGCTCTAATTATTCTATCTCCATATTAGAAGGCAACATGTATGCGGTGAAGACCGATTCATTGGGTGATGTGATATGGGAGAATAATTACGGCGGCGACCATTGGGAAAGATGCGAATCGATAGATTTAACTACTGACGGCGGCTATATATTCGGCGGCAACACCTACTCCTTCGGCGCCGGCGAATATGATATGTATATAGTTAAAGTGGATTCCCTCGGTAATTTTGAATGGCAGCAGACTTTCGGAGATTCTTTATATGAAAGATGCCATGCCATTGTGCAGACTGACGATCTGGGTTATATCTTGGCCGGATTCACTCAATCTTTCGGAGCCGGCAGTAATGACATATATATTGTTAAAACCGATTCTATGGGTAATTTTGAATGGGAAGAACTATTCGGCGGAAGCGAAAGTGAAATCAGCTATTCCATCGAAGAACTGCCGGATAAAGGCTATATCATCGGAGGATATACCGAATCTTACGGATTAGGCGAAAAAGATATGTGGATTATTCGTCTTAATGGAGAACTCAATAATTCAGTCGGAAAATCCTATAGTATTCCATTGACTAATACGCTTAAACTGAACTGCTGTCCTAATCCATTTAATTCCGCTTCAGTTATAAGCTTCGATCTGCGGGATGCGGGTGAAGTGAGTCTGGTGGTTTATGATGTTACCGGAAGGGAAGTGCAGTCACTCGTCACTGGACACTTGTCACTGGGATATCATGAAGTTGTATTTGATGGGGCGGATTTGTCCAGCGGGATGTATTTTGTTCGGTTGACAGTTGACAGTGGACAGTCGACGGTGAGGAAAGCGGTGTTGATGAAATAGATAATGTAGAATAGTGAATTGAGAATGAAAAAATGGTAAGGATACTCACAGTGGATTAAGTGCATTAAGTAAATTATAATGAGCGACATTAATTTTAATCATTTAGTAATCCCCCCTTCCCCCCTTTAGTAAAGGGGGAGTCAGATTTCTCCCTTTTTTAAAGGGGGACTAAGGGGGATTATTTTCTTCATTAAATTCAGTAACTGACAATTTCAAATGTTGTTCTTGTTCTGCCAGGTCTTGTCCGCTGTACAGCGGACAAGACCTAACGCAACAGAAAAATTAACTACGGATATACAGGATTTACAGGATGTTATAAGAATCATTCGTGGTTGATTTATTATCTGTTTAATCCGCTAAATCTGCTGTGAATCTATCTACTCCTGAATTATCTCCAATATGACGCTCACCGGTTCAGCTTCATTCCCCACCTTGTCGACCGCCTTGATATAGAATGTATGAAATCCCGTTTCGGCTTGATTGTTATATAACTTCGTAGTGGTGAAAACACCATCTCCGGCGGTTTCATCGCCATAATATCCGAGCAGCAATTTGGTGGTGTCGAAGGGTAGTCCGTTATCCGCCATCGGATAATCATAAGACATCAATCCCGAAGGTCTTTCAATATCCATGGTGACTGTATCGATATCGCCTAATCCTTGATAATCGCCGGCGGAAACCGTGATTACAACTTCGGTGATTTCACCAATCTCAGGCAGGATGATGATGGAATCGGGGGATATAGCGGGATTATTAAGATACGGAGAATAATTGGCAATCGAAGCTGTCATTTCTATAGGCGGTGAAACCGCTCCCAAAATATCGACCGCTTTGAATACGAATTGATAATCGCCGGAAAGGCCGGCGGCGAAGGTGGAATCGATGTAGTATGTAAAAATGCTGTCCATTTCAGGGTCCTGCAGACTGAAAGTTCTGCCTATGGGCAGGAGATTTTGAAATAATTCGCAATAAACCGAATCAATATCCTCCCTCCCCTGTGGATCTATAACGGTAGTTTGCAAACTGTGAGGCAAGGTGGTACTGTCCAATACCGCCGGCAGGTTGGGAATAGTTAGTGAAGGAGGCGCATTTTCATACACATTAATCGTTAATGGTGAATTATCATTATAATAGATAGTATCGGAATTGGCGTCGACCACGGTGAACACCACATCATATACTGCGTTGTTATCCGCGAATAAGCTGTTCACTCGGCGGGTGAAAATCCCATCATTAGCCACAACATCGCCGCTGTTTTCTGAAAGATATTCGGGATAATCTACGATCACATTATATCCGGCGTCATCGTATAATTGGAAATCCGCCGCTGATTGTCCGCCGGAGATGATAGTGCAAAAGACCTCAGATCCCTGAGCCTCCCCGGTGATTATCACCCGGAATATTTTATATTCATCCAATCCGAAAGCCATATTCTCCGGAATTGAAATGCTTTCAACCTGCGGAGGATTATATTGTTCCTCTAAAATCCCGCTGTCCTCCTCCGAACAGGATGATAATATCAGAGCGATGGAAATAACTGCGGCTAATATGTGAAAAAGGCGTCTCATTAATTCTCCATAAAATCGAAAAAGGAAACTTAAATTTATCAATTACCTTATATAAATGCAAATTTCTCAAAATAGGTAGGCGGGGGATTTATGCCCCCGCACAATAAGCGGGGGACAAGCCCTCGACCTACCAATTGAGAATGTAATTAACCCTAAAAGACAGTACACCGAAGTCTTTTTAATCAGTCAAATCAATAGTTTTGAAAATTATGAATCCGGCAGGTCACACCTGCTTATCGCAGCCAAGACCTGCCGGAACAGGATATTTTATCTGCTTAATCAGCTTAATTTGCTGTGAATCTTCTCACTTTTACCTTTTGCCTTTTTACTTTTTTTAATCCTGAATATCCTGTTTATCCGTAGTTAATTAATTTACCGGCTTCGGCGAAGCCGGGCTACCGCTTCACTACTTCACCACTTAACTACTTAACTACTTAACTACTTAACTACTTAACTATTCATGTTTTCAATTTCTTCTTCTTCGCCGCGGGGAACAGGACATTATTGAGAATCAGCCGGTATCCGGGGCTGTTTTTGTACAAGTTCAGTTGCGTTGGCGGGTCTCCCACTAGATGGCGGTAATCTTCCGGGTCATGTCCGCCGAAGAATGTGAAAGTGCCGTCGCCGTAATTGCTATGCAGGTATTTAACCTCATCGGCGCCTTCGACTTCTCCCATAATCACCACGCTCTTTTTTATGAGACTTTTTTTATAACCGGTTGTTTGTCCCATAAATCCCTTAACTACGGAGGTATGGCATTGAGTCAGCATACAGGGTACAGGGTCATATTTAGCGGAGAAATCGAAGAGAGTGAAATAATCGCCTTGATCGCCGCGGGGCGAACGGCCGGTTCTAGGGGTGGTATCAATGTCACTGAATTCATATACCAAGGGGTCAGTGATGAGGGTGAATCCTTCAAAGACGAAACAATGAGAATAATCCAATTCATTTTGGCAGTTGGGATCAATAGGATCGCCGTCGAAAACGGCGGCGCATATATCAGTTTTCACGGCGGATAAGGCGATGTCATAAGAATCGGTGGCGCTGCACATAGCGAACATGAATCCTCCGCCGTGCACATACTCCTTTATCTCCTGCACGACCGCCAATTTCAGCTTTGATACTTTTTTAAATCCCAGCCTTCTGGCGATCGATTCCTGCAAAGCCTGCCCGGCGATATACCATTCAGCGCTGCGGTACATCCCATAAAATTTGCCATATTGTCCCGTAAAATCTTCATGATGAAGGTGCACCCAATCATATTCAAACAATCTGCCCTGCAGAACTTCATCGTCATAAACCCGTTCATAGGGGATCTGGGCATATTCCAAAGCTAATCTGACCGCATCATCCCAGGGTTCGGCGGCGGGCGGAGGCGGAGCATAGACCGCGACTTTCGGCGATTTCTCCAACAGGACCGTTTCCATGTTTTCCGACTCTATTATTCTATATATTTCAGCCGCCTGCGAACCTGATATATTTTCATAACTTACGCCTCTTATCCGGCAGATTCGTTCTATCTGCGGATTATCGTCGGTTAAGAAACTACCGCCGCGGTAGTTCAACAGCCACTCCACTTCCTGTCCAGTCTCTAAAACCGAATAAGCCACTCCGTAAGCCTTCAAATGGTCAGACTGCCGCAAATCCATAGGGATTAATATCTTGGCTTGAAGAGGAAAAGTGATAATTAGCAGCAATAATAAAATTAGAACGCTAATCTTATATGTCCCGTAATGTCCCATAATATTCGATTAAATTCCGATTTAAGATATCTTCCTGATATTGTTCATTCTACTTCTGACTAAAGGCGCTAAAGCGCTTTCCGGTATTTCAATCAAAATCTTCTCATAATATTCCAGCGCCCGATCCACATCGCCTATTTCATTTTGCAGGATTTCCGCCGTTTTCAAGAGAATCCTATCCCTGATAGGAGATTCATGATGTTCGGTATCGTATTCAATTAATATATCAGCAGCGCTGTCAGCGCCGGCTGTAACTATGATAATATCTGACAGGTTCAGCACCGCTCTGCCGGATATTATCGATTCCGGCATTTGGGACATCACATTCCGAAAGCCTTCGACCGCAGTTTCATACTGCCGCCGGTACATAGCGTATTCCGCGGCGGCGTAATCAGCTATTACCGGATTTTCCGGAATATCTTTCAACATAATTATTTCATCCAATGCGTCATTTGCGGCTTCGGCGAGCGGATTTTCCCGCACTAATATGTCCCATATATATAGAGCCGAATCAGGCTTATTCTTCCATAGCATACACTTTCCGAGCCATAGCTGAGCCGATGAACGATATTCACGGTCCAGAGCGGATCCGGCGTTCAGCAATCGATAAAAGGCGGTCTTAGCCGCGGATAAATCTCCTTTACCCACCGCGCATCTGCCTAAAGCGAATTTAGCCGGCAAATTGTATTTTCCCCGCGGAAATTTTTCAAGCACTTCTACAAAACAGCTCTCCGCACGCTCTATTTGAAATAGATCATCGTAATATATTACACCCAATCTGTAAAAAGCTGTTTCACAATGAGTTGACAAGCGGTATTTTTGGCTGATTGCCCCATAAATAGAAATAGCATTATCGAAATGTCCCATATTGCTGTAACAATAAGCCATTCCTGTCAATACACTGGCGGTGAATGGTGATTCGGGAAACTTCTGATTCAAAGTCTGATAAGCCTTGAGCGCCAAATCCCAATGTCCCTCGCTGATCAAAGAATTAGCGAATTCCAATAACTCTTTACCGTGAAAATCGGTCAGGATGATATATTCCAGAGCCTCTTCATATCTGCCGAGAGAAAAATAATAACCCGCCAGCAGTTTCTGCGCTTCAGGAGATTCGTCATATTCGAGCAAAACCGAAACGACCTGCTCGGTGGTTTCTTCACTCTGAGGAAAATTGTAAATCGACCTTTCGACGATATTGAAATGATTGGGATTCAAGGAAAGATAATTCAAGTATTCACTAACCGCATTTTTATAATCCATAAGCGCGGTATAAGCGTTAGCTAAATCGAGGGAGAGGAAGAGTCCTCCGGAAGCGGTTTTACCCCGTTTAAGAATCTCCACCGCTTTATCGACCATCCTCGCCCGCATTAAAGAAGCGCTTATTCCGCGGTAGACATCGGTATTATCCGGATTGACCGCGACCGCTTGTTCCCACTGCCGCCAGGCTTCGGTATCATCGCCCCAAGACAGATAAACCGTGCCCAAATCCACTAATAGATTTTGAATAGTCAGCGGATTTCCGCTTTCAGAAGCGGTTTTTGATATTCTATCTTTAACTAAAGCGGCCGCCTCTTCATACCTGCGCAATTCCATCAAGCATTGCAGTATTCCTTTATAATAGGCGTCATTTTGCGGGAAAGATTCTGACAACTGTATATAATATCTGAGGGCGGCGTCGAAATCACCCCGTATTTCAGCCCGGCGGGCGTTTCTTTGCAGCTGAACCTCTAATGCGGAAGTCTGCTTCTGCGGAACCGGCGGTTCAAAGCGGATCTGCGCCCAAGATGTCCCATAAAAGAAAGATATCGCCATTATAATCGCAAGCAAAAATATGGCGCAATATTTAACATGTCTCATAAATAACATTATTCGCTCATCCAGCTTACTCAGGTAATTGAATCATAACTAATAAGTCTAATAATCCCCTCCTCCCCCATAAGCGCTTAAATAAGCGGTATTGTATGTTCTTGTAGGGGCGAAGCATTTTTTATAACATCTTCAAAATATTAGTATTAGTATAAAATGCTTCGCCCTTACATTCCGCGAATATATGTTTTATAATGAGCGACATTAATTTTAATCATTTAGTAATCCCCCCTTCCCCCCTTTAGTAAAGGGGGAATCAGATTTCCCCCTTTTTTAAAGGGGGACTAAGGGGGATTATAGTCATTGTAAAACATACTATCGAACAAGCTATAATGTCGTTTATTATAATTAAACGCTTATGGGGATTAAAGGGGATTTCTTGGAAAATTAAAGCCTTTAAAAAAATTATTATTCAGCTGTTTGTGAAACAAATCTTGCTGATTTAACCGGATAAACGATTTATATATTATCAGGGCCAATCTATCTTCTTGGGTTCATGGGTTATCCGGTCTATCGACTCGATTTGCGGTATTTCCTTTTTCACGGTAATGCCTAATTCACCGAATTTCCTGGCGGTCACCAGCACCCGCCCTTCAAGCGACTTCAAAGTATCATTGAATGAATGAACGCTTTTATCCAGGTATCCTCCCAGTTTTTGGAAATGACCGGTTAGAGTTTCCAGCCTGTCATATAATTCCTTTCCTAACTGGCTGATAATCATAGCGCTTTCGGCGATTTTCTCCTGCCGCCAGATCATCGCCACCGTCTTCAACAATGCGATGAAATTGACCGGAGTCGACAAAAGCACCCTATTCTGCACCGCCTCCTCAAACAGGTCAGGCTGAATATCCAGCGCAGCGGATAGAAAATGGTCGCCCGGCAGAAACATCACCACAAAATCCGGCGTGAAATCGAACTGCTCCCAATAAGACTTGCTGCCCAGATTTTTCACTTGAGCCTTTATCAATCTGGTGTGATCCTGCATATGCTTATGGCGCTTGACTTCATCGCTAGTTTCCATCGCTTCGAGATACGCCGATAACGATGTCTTGGCGTCCACTACAATCCGTTTATCGCCGGGCAGATATATAATCAAGTCGGGTCTCAGGCGTTTATCGCGGCCGTCCATGATATTCTCCTGCGTGGTAAAATCGCAGTATTCGCTCATACCCGCTAATTCCACCGCCCGTTTCAAGGTATATTCACCCCATCTGCCCTTCACCTGCGGCTGGCGTAGTGAACGGGACAAGGTTTCAGTCTCGCTTTTGAGCGTTTTCACCTGATCGAGCAGGCTTCCTTCGGCGATCCGCACCTTCTGTATCTCATCATTATAATTCTTCAGGCTTTCATGTAAGGGCTTTATCAGTCCTTCGATCGCTGTTTTCCGCTGTTCCAAATCGCCCTTAGCCTCCTTCTGAAACTTCTGCAGGCTCTCCTCCGCTAACTGCAGGAAAGTCTGATTGTTGCTCTTCAACGCTTGATGGGCGAGATTCTGAAAAGTTTCGGTCAGTTTCACTTGAGCGTCTTGTAATATCGCAAGTTTCTCTTCCGCCGCTTTACGCTCTTTTTCTATTATTGTCTGCAATTCCGACTGCCGGCTGCTCAGTTCGACAATACTGTTACTCAAATCTTTTAATTCTATCTCCCGCGTTCTTATAATCTCATGTAATCCGGCTATTTCAGTATCGTCTTTTTCTCTAATCGCTTGCA
>JADHWD010000137.1 GCA_016783645.1 bacterium | reverse complement strand
CACGCCAAAGCATGGGAGTTGGTTGAACATCGCCGAGATTGAATTACGCGTTTTGACGGGGCAATGCCTCGATCGCCGCATACCCGATGCCGAGAAACTTATGTATGAGGTCAGTCAATGGGAATTGCAGCGCAACGCAATTGGTGCCAAGGTTGATTGGCACTTCACAACCACTGATGCAAGGATAAAGCTGAAACGTCTATATCCATCATTATTGTTGTGACGTGACACTAGCGTGGGACTGCACTGGGGTCAAGAAGTCTGCCATCTTCAAATCAAAATGCTGCTGGAACAGATGATACTGCTGGAAGACCAAATCAAGCGGCTGGAAATCAACATCGAACATATCTACGGCAAACTGAATTTGCACTTGACCAGCATCCCCGGAGTCGGGGTTCTGACCGCCGCCACCATCATCTCCGAAATCGGCAGCATCGACCGCTTCAGTAAAGACCGGGGACGGCAATTGCTGGCTTTCGCCGGACTCGACCCTAAAGTCATCGAATCCGGAACCTTCAAAGGTAAATCGAAAATGAGCAAACGGGGCAGCCCTTACTTGAGAACCGCAATCTTCATCGCCAGCGGAAACGCCCGGCTGTATCATCCATTCTTCACGCAAATCTATGAAAAACAAATCAAAAGAGGGAAACACCATACCGTCGCCGTATCTCATGTGGCTAATAAAATGTGCCAAGTTATCTATGCCAATCTGCGGGATAATACCCCATTTAGGGATACGGTGAACTAATTTCTGAAATAAATACAGATTGTGGAAAAAATGTGGAAAAATTCTGCCGCTCAGAGTTGACTTTTACATAGCTTGTTTTCATTACCTGTGAATTTTAATCCGCGCTCCGAAGGAAATAATTCACAAGCTATTAAAGCGATGAAAGCTAAGAAATCCGAAACACAAATGACGAGTGACGAGTGACAAATGACGATTTTTTATCCGCTTCATCTGCTTCATCTGCTGTGAATTTTTATCCCCTTTTCCCTTGACCCTTTACCCGGAAAAAATTTTGTAAATTTTTTCATAAAAATACTTGACTTTTGAAAAATAATATGCTATAGTGATAGCATGGGAGATAGGCGAATTTGAGGATTCACATTATAGATCATCCCGCCCCTTCTTCCTTCAGGTGTAGTCCGTCAATTTTATCAAGGAGTTCATCATGAAGAAATTGCTGGCTGCTTTAATTGCGGCGCTGTTTATTACTATTAGTACGCAGGGTCAGTTGTCTGGAAATTTAAGCGGAGAAGGAACAATGAAATACTGTTTAGTGCAAAAAAGCAATTCAGCCGGAATTTCCAGCAATTCGAATCCCCTTATCGCTCACTGCACCATCACCGAGAACCAATCCTGCGGCATTTATCTGGCTTTCACAATGGATGTCCAGATCGATAATTGTGACATAACTTATAACCATTCTAATTGGCATGGCGGCGGAATTTGTATGTTTGGAGCGAATGCGATTATCACTAACTGCTTGATAGACCATAACACATGTGATGATTCAAGAGCTGGAATTTGGACTGATTATGGCGCTACACTGGAGAACTGCATAATCACATATAACTATGCAAACACTGCTTGCGGAGTATGTAATCATTGGGATGGTTATGATTCAAATTATCTTAATTCACTGTGAATATTTTATTCGTTTAATCCGTTTAATTCGTTGTGAATCTTTTTTATCATCATCACCAGTGAATCTAATCCGATGAGCAATCACATGAGGATATTATGCGAGCCACATCAATCTTTTTAATAGCTGTCCTTATTCTGCCAGCTGTCAGCTTGGCGGAGACTATAATCCCCCCCGGCCTTGTTTCAGGGACTTGGACGCAAGCTGGTTCACCCTACTTAGTACAGGGTGATATTTCCATTAATGAAACCTCCACATTGAATATTGAACCGGGTGTCGAAGTTATTTTCCAAGGCTATTATCGTCTGCTATGTCTTGGACGGTTATTAGCAGTGGGAACGCAGGAGGATTCAATCCTCTTCACTACGGAGAATACCCTGGAGGGATGGGACGGGCTCGATTTCGTGGATTTAGAATCGAACTTGCTGGACAGTTCTAAATTGGAATATAGCGAGATTTCTTACGGCAAAGCCTCGCGGCGGATAGCGGGAATCGATTTTAAGCACGGCGGCGCTTTTCATTTCAGAAATTCATCGAAAGTATCGGTGAGTCGATGCCTGATCGCTCATAACCGGACTGCGGAGGTATGGGGCGCCGACGGCGCGGATGCGCCTTCATCTTGGCCGAGCAACCATGGGAATCCCGGTTACCCCGGCGAAAGCGCTGTTTCCGGTAACGGCGGCGCAATATATTGCTTTAATTCCAGTCCGATTATAATCCATAATAAGATATCTTCTAACAGCACCGGTAACGCCTATGGCGGTTCTGGTGGACACGGTGAAGATAAATCATGCGGCGATCCCACTTTTGGCGGGGATGGCGGCGAAGCCGGAAACGGAATTTCCGGAGCGGGAGGCGCAGTCTATCTTGAAAATTCAAATCCGCTGATTTATTCCAACATTTTTTATAGAAATTTATCAGGAACGGGTACAGGGGGCGCTGGCGGGGAGGGCGGATATGCCCATGTTGTTGCAGGATGGTATGACGCTTTTGGAGGAGCAGGAGGAGAGGGCGGCGCAGGATCAAGTGGTCAAGGCGGCGCGATATACTTCTGCGAGTCGAATATTGTATTAACCAACAATCTGTTCATTGAAAACAAAACCGGAGATGGATACGGTGGTAACGGCGGTAACGGCGGAGAAGCTATAGGAAACTATGGCTATGGCGGCGCAGGAGGGGACGGCATAGCCGGGCAAGGAGGTTGTGGATTAGCGGTTTTTTGTGAAAACAACAGTTCCATCGCGATTGACAATTGCACTTTTTCCCATCATCTAAATCTCAGCCTAGGCCAGGGCGGCGCCGGCGGATGGGGTGGAAGCGGTAATTTTCCAGGTTCCAATGGTGGTAATGGAACATCTATAAACGGCGGATATATCGCTTCAGGTGTTCAAATGACTATTGTGAACTCGATTGTGTGGAACAACCTCAGTCCGATGATAAATGATAAGGCGTCTGTTAATTATTCATGCATAGAAGGTGGTTTCCCTGGAATGGGAAATATAAGCTTAGATCCAATTTTTACATCACAGCTGCTTGGTGATTATTTTCTTTCCCAAATTTCCGCCGGACAGAGTCAGCAATCCCCCTGCGTCGATGAAGGATGCCCGGACTCTTCAATCATCATAGGAACGACCAGAACCGATGGTTTTCAGGATGAGGAGATTGTGGATATGGGATACCATTATCCCCTTTTCGAGGAACAACCTTTCATAACGCTTAATCCTGTTTCGCTCATTTTCAACGCATATACATTCTCTGGTAACCCAGAGGTTCAAGTTTTCCAAATCAGCAACAGCTGGATGGGAACATTCAACTTTGTAATTGAGGAAAATATCGAGTGGCTGACCGCTTCGCCGACTAGCGGGGGTCCGGTTCCGCCCAGCGCCTATATCACGGTGTCTGTCGATATCGCGGGATTACAATACGGATATCATAGCGGCGGCATCGAAATCAACGCTTCACCCGCGATTAACAACCCGCAAACGGTAAATGTGTCTCTTATATTAAATTGTCTATCAGGACCGCTGACTGGTTATTTAAATCCCGCCGTATATTTAGTGACAGATAATATCTATGTGAATCAAGGTGATTCTCTAATAATCGAACCGGGGGCGAAATTGCTCTTCGACAGCGGCTGCTGTTTTGTAATTGAAGGCTGTTTATCAGCGGTGGGGACTGAAGAAGACAGCATCTTCTTCCTGCCCAATGAGGGAATTTCAAGCTGGGAAGGGATTGACATCAGTTCAGAAGACCCGATTTTAGTCGTCCTCGAATATTGTTACATCACCGGCAGCAATTCCAGCGGAATTAACATTTTCAACACCCCTTCAATCATTAAACATTGTACTGTCACCGGAAATTTTAACGATATAAGCGGAGGCGGGATTCTCACTTCAAATGGATCTCAGGTTATAATGCACTGTGACATTTCTGGCAATACTTCGGGTATGCGTGGCGGCGGTATAAGTGCTTCCACATCCTATATTTTAATTGAGGATTGTGTCATATCTAACAATTACAGTGAGAGCGGCGGAGGATTGTATATTTATTTATCCAGTTCTACTGTTTCTTATTCGGTCATAAGTAATAATTCAGCTGTGAATTACGGAGGAGGGATCAGTTATGTGGATTGTCCTTCTTATTGGCATTACATTATCGTGGACAACTGTACGATATCAAGGAATTACGCCGGTTCCCATGGCAGCGGGATTTATCGAAATAACAATTGCTGCAGCCCGGTTATAACAAATACCATTTTAGAAGGAAACCGCGGCGCTTTAGCCCTCGCATTTTTAACTTCAAGCACAATAGTGGCTTATTGCGACTTTTTCAACAATTCTGTAGGTAATTTTACTCCTGGAATAGTGAATTATCTGGGAATAATCAATAATATTAATGTGAATGGTGATTCATGCGATCTATTGTGTAATATCTTCTTAGATCCAATGTTCATAAATCCTGAAGCAGGTGATTTTCATTTAACCGCGGATTCCCCGTGCATCGACGCCGGCGATCCCACTTTCCCGAATGACCCGGACAGCACAATCGCCGATATGGGCGCTTATTATTTCGACCAGTCCGGCGATATCAGGTGTTTGACCATCTCCATCTCCGGCGGGAATGCTCATTTGGACTGGATGGACAAACCTTTCGCATCTGTCTACCGCATATACCGTTCAGATACTCCCTATTTCGACACGGCGGGGATGACACCCTATGATGAGATTAATATATCGGAATATATCGATTACGGCGCGGTTAATGATGGTGTATGGTATTACCGGGTGACTTGGGAGTGATGAATAAAATCATTACTCGTCATTGGTCGTTGTCATTAGCCATTGGTGTTTGGGTTATGATTCACTGGTGATAATGATGATGATGATGGTAATAGCTTTAACAGCTTGTGAATCTCTTACCTTTAATTACCTCGTATATTAATATTTAATCAAGACCAATGCTTCTGGCAATCAGCAATGGTTTAAAACCTTCAGCGAAGGTGGTGATGAAGCAGGCTACAGTGTTCAGCAGACCACCGATGGAGGCTATATCATCGCCGGATATTGTGGCACTGGTAATAATGATTTCTATTTAATCAAGACCAACGCTTCCGGTAATCAGCAATGGCAGCAAACTATCGGTGGAATTTCTTCTGATGTGGGCTTCAGCGTTCAGCAGACCAGCGATAGCGGGTATATAATCGCTGGCTATACCACATCTTACGGCGCTGGTTATTATGATGTTTATTTAATCAAGACCGACGCTTTAGGCGATACCTTATGGACTAAAACCTTCGGCGGAAACAGTGGTGATGGGGGTAGCAGCGTCCAGCAGACATCGGACGGGGGATATATCATCGCGGGATATACCGGATCCTACGGCGCTGGTTATGCTGATGTTTATTTGATAAAGACGGATGCAAACGGGGATACATCTTGGTCGCAAACCTTCGGCGGAAGCGATTGGGATTATGGCTACAGCGTTCAGCAAACCACGGATGGGGGATATATCGTCGCGGGATATACTTATTCCTACGGTGCTGGTAGTCGTGATGTCATTTAATAAGATTGGAGTCGGAAGACCAGTTTTCATTCACCTGCGGTGAGCCGAGCCTTCCCGGTTCCATCGGTTCCACCACCACCTTTTATTCCGAGTTGACTAATCTGATATCCGAGGAAATCACCGTTCATTTGAATTTGGACACTACGGGCTATCCCGCCGGCTGGGGCTATAGCTGGAAAGTGGGAGGGATAACTTTACCCTCCTTCATTTTCGATTGGGAAACAAATATTCAAGCCGGAGGCACGGATACGGTAACGGTCAATCTTATCCCAAACTCCATGCAGGATGAAGGCTCTGTTTCCATCAGCGCATATACGCTTACTAATCCTTCCGCCATCCAGGAATTAACTTTCACCACCTTTATGTTTTACCTCATTCCTACTGCGCTTGCTTTTCCGGATTTGGAGATTGGCTGTGCTGACAGCGATTGGGTCTATATTGTGAATGGGAGCGGTGATGAAGTTCCGGTGGATACGGTTCACAATTCGCTTGCGGTTTTCAGCTTCGATCCCTCGGTCATAGGGGCGGTAGTTCCGGCGAATGACAGTTTGGGATTTTGGGTGAGTTTTGCGCCGGAAGCGGCGGTCGATTATCACGATACGCTGGTGGTGGAATCCGGCGGGGCGGCTTTGACGGTGGCTTTGGCGGGGACGGGGTTGGAAGTTGTTCCGGCGGCGGTGCAGGATCTGACGGTAACTCTGGAGGGCGTCGATGCGGTGTTAAACTGGTCGCAGGTGGATACCAGTATATACGGTAATCCCATAACAGTTGATACTTACATTGTTTTCTTTTCGGAAATTCCTTATGCGCCGGATTCGCTTTATTTTTTCCACGGGAATACTTCCGACACAACTTACACCCATGAAAATGTCGCATTCTTTTCTGAAAACATGTTTTACCAAGTAACGGCTTATGTCGGCGAAATCGGCGTATTGAACGGGTTAGTTTCATCGGGTAAGACTATCAGCCGGGAGGAACTGCGTGTGATTCTCAGAAGAGGTGAGAATAAAGACTAATGCAGAAAAATAAATAGTGATAATTGAACTGAAAATTGGGAGAATTTATCATGCGAAAATTAATCATCGCATCGACAGCGTTGGTGATACTTTTCACCTACGCTCACGCCGTCTTAGTCGACGGTTACTGCTATCTGGAAATCCAGACTAACCATGAGGGGACGAAGGTATTGTTCCAAGCCGATTCACCCGGCGCGGTTACCGATTCGACCTTCACAAATTCCATGGGCTATTACGAGATCGATCTGGAACAAGGTTTCTACGATATATACTTCACGCATGAAGATTATTTAGATGATGAAATCTTCAACCAACCATTTTTCGGACCGGTAACACTGCCCGATGTAACTCTGGAATTACCGCCTTTGATCGAAGGCTATGTCTATCTGCAGAATCAAACTAATCATGAAGGAACGAAAATATTGTTTGAAGCGGTTTCAGGAGGCGCAGAAACTGATTCAACATTCAGCGATGCAACAGGTTATTATAGTATTATCATTAATCCTGGGACTTATGATATAGTTTATTCGCATGAAAGATATAATTGTTGGACTATAAATAATCAAAGTATTTCTAATGATATTACCCTGCCTGAAGTGACATTAACCCAGGCTCTTGGCATTTTGATTTCCGGTCCTTTGATCGGCGTCCTGGCAGGAGACACCACCTATTTCGTTATTGATGATATTTCAGTTGAAAATGGAGATTCGTTGATAATCCAAGCGGGGGCGACTTTAATTTTCAGTGATGGCGTCAGGTTTGACATCAACGGCTATATCCACGCCGCTGGAAATGAAACCGACAGCGTCAAGTTCATCAACAGCCTTGATTCAACTTGGGGGGGGATTTATTTCAATGATTCTGCGAACAATAACAGCCTGCTGGAGTATTGCTTGATTACAGGCTCATCTTCAAGCGGGATTTACTGTCTTCATTCCAGTCCTTCTATCACTAACTGCGCCATCAGCGGCAACACGGCTTACTCTGGCGGTGGGATTTACTGCATATGGGACTCCAGCCCTTCCATCACGAACTGCGCCATCAGCGGCAACATGGCTGAATTAGCCGGCGGCGGGATTTGCAGCAATGATTCAAGCCCTTCTATCACTAACTGCATCATCAGCGGCAACACGGCTGAAAATAAAGGTGGCGGGATTTACTGCGGGGGTTCCAGCTTAATTAATAACTGCGACATCAGTGGGAATACAGCTGGATGGAGTGGCGGTGGGATTTACTGCGAACAGTCCAGCCCAGCCATAACTAATTGTACCATCAGTGGCAACACGGCTCCAGTTAACGGCAACGGGATTTGCTGCTATTATTCCAGCCCTGCTATCTTAAACACTGTAGTTGAAGGTAATTTCGGTAATTATGGCTTCTATTTATATTCTTCGCCAAATACTAATATAACATACAGCGATTTTTATAATAATCAAGGTGGAAATTTCTATAATCCTCCTCAATGGGTGGGTCAAATCGTCACCGTCAACGCCAACGGCGACTCCTGCGATATGTATTACAATATCTTCTATGATCCTCTGTTCTATTCCACCATTGGCGACTCCGCATATTACCTGACTGCCGAATCGCCCTGCATCGACGCCGGCGACCCGAATTCTCCGTTGGACCCGGATGGCACCATCGCCGATATCGGGGCTTTCTATTTTCCACAATATACTGTTTTTCTCAATCCTTCCGAATTGAATTTTGAGACTGTGGGAGTAAGCGAAAATAGGACATTGCCGTTATGGATAATCAATAATTCACCAAGCTCGGTGATAGTGAATGAAATTTTAACTACGAATCCGGTTTTTTATACGGATTTCACTCCGGTTATCCAAATCGATTCCGGCGATTCAATCGATGTGATGGTGACATTTGAGCC
>JADHWD010000136.1 GCA_016783645.1 bacterium | reverse complement strand
TGCTCCTACAACAATTTTTTATCCCTTTTATCCCCTTAATCCCTGTTAATTATCTTGAGTCTTTAACCTTTTGCATTGTGTATCTCTGTGTTCTCTGTGGTGAATATCAAATTTCAAATATCTTTGGCTAGACTTTAGTATAGAGGTAGCCCGGTTTCTCCGAATCCGGGAATACCGGCAGGTCACATCAGCCGTACGGCTGACAAGACCCGCCGGAACGGGGAACTAGCCCCTAGACCCCAGCCCCTAGACCCTATTTTCAAAGCAAATATCCTAATTAATATCAGTAACTTGCAAACTTAATTTATGTCCGAAAACGCTGAAAAGAGCGTATCCAAAGAGATACTGAAAAAAGTCCGCCTGATAGAGATTAAGACCCGGGGGCTGGTCAATGAGATGTTCTCCGGGGAGTATCACAGCGCCTTCAAAGGGCGGGGCATCGAATTTTCCGAAGTGCGGGAATATCAATTCGGCGACGATATCCGCAATATCGACTGGAATGTGTCCGCCCGTATGGGGCATCCCTATGTCAAGGTGTTTGAAGAAGAGCGGGAATTGATTGTGATGCTGTTAGTTGATATGTCGGCTTCCGGCGATTTCGGATCAGACCGCAAGACCAAGAACGAGTTAGCGGCGGAATTATCGGCGGTACTCGCATTTTCCGCCTTGAAGAATAATGACAAAGTGGGGATGATAATTTTCACCGATGATATAGAACTTTTTATCCCGCCCAAGAAGGGCAAATCGCATGTTCTAAGGTTATTGCGTGAAATCATCGCCTTTAAACCCAAGGGTAAAGGCACTAATATCGGTAAAGCGGTGGATTATCTCAACCGGGTGATGAAAAAGCGGGCGATTGTGTTCTTAATCTCTGATTTTTGGGACAGCGGCTTCGATTCCGGTCTGAAAATCGCCGGCGCTCATCATGATTTAATCACTGTGCGCCTCACCGACAGACGGGAACATCTTTTGCCTAAAGCGAACTTGCTGTATCTATACGACCCGGAAAGCGGCGGAACAGCTGTGGTGGATTTGGGAAAGCGGGAACTCAGAAATAAATATCAATCGATTGTGCAAAAACATTTCCGGCAGTTTTCAGATAATATGAAGCGGTATAATATCGACCTGATAGATGTGAACACTTCTCGGGATTATATCGATTCCTTAGTCAAGTTCTTCAGGATGCGGGGGAGAAAGCGGTGAAGCGGTTTTTGATATTATTGTTTCTGCTCTTCAATCTGCCGGTCTTTTCGCAGGTGAGGGTGGAAGCGTCGGTCGACAGCTCAGATTACCTTATCGGCGATTGGATTACATTGAAATTGACCGTGCTGCACGATGAGAATGTGCGGATAGCGCCGCCGGAACCCGGCGAAAAACTGGGAAAACTAGATATCATCAACCGCTATGCGGAAACGCCGCAGTTACAAGGCGGGATGGTGAAGGATATCTGGATATATACACTGGCGGCTTACGATACCGGACGCTTCGTCATTCCGGCGGTAGAAATAAATTATTTCAATGAAAGTGATACCACCGCTTCCGCCGCCGCCGCCGATTCCATCGAAATTTTCATCCATTCCGCCGGAGGCGACACTTTATCAGCTCCGCATGATATCAAACCGCCGGTTAATCTGCCCCGGGCTTTGGAAGATTACCTGCCTTATATAATAGGATTATTGGCTGCAGCGCTGGCTGCCGGCGGCTATTTTTTTTGGAAACGCTGGCGGAAGGAGCGGGATGCGAAGATGGTTGAATCCCTCCCGGAAATTCAAATCGATCCCTATGAGCGGGCGGTGAAGCGGTTAGTCGATTTGAAAAACCGCAATTTATGGCGGAAAGGGTATGTCAAGGATTACTATTCCGAATTATCAGAAATTTTAAAAGAGTACTATGAAGGCGTATTCAAGATACCCGCGCTGGAGATGACCAGCGAGGAACTGCTTGATCATTTCACGAGAAAAAAAACAGTTTCTATCGACGCTTTGAAATGGTATTTAATGGAAGCGGATTTGGTGAAATTCGCCAAGATGATGCCTTCGGCGGAAGACTGTGAAAACGCCATGGAAAAGACTTATGATTTTATCCGGGAGGTGAAGCGGGCGGCTGTCCCCTCTGCCGCCGGAGAGACTGTGACGGAGGAGGCGGGATTTTGATACTGTTCGCCAATCCCCAAGCTTTCCTCCTGCTTATTCCGCTGATTATCTTGCTATATCTGCGTTACCGCCGGCGGAATAAGAAACTGCAGTTTCCCTTCCCCGCTTTCCAACCGCTGGAAAAGATAGGAGTGAATAGGACATCGAAACTGAGTTATATACCTTGGATTCTGCGGGTATGCGCTTTGTTATTATTGATAATCGTGCTTGCCCGCCCTCAGTCGATGACCAGCGAGCGGGAGGTCAGCACTGAAGGGATTGATATAGTCTTAGCCTTAGATATATCGACTTCGATGCTGGCGGAGGATTTTCAGCCGCAGAACCGTTTGGGCGCCGCTAAAGTGGTGGCGAAAGAATTCATCGACGGCCGAATCAGCGACCGTATCGGTCTCGTAGTATTCGCCGGGCAGAGTTTCACCCAATGTCCGTTGACGCTGGATTATACCATGGTCAAAAATTTCATCGACCGGATTGAAGCGGGTATGATAGAAGACGGCACCGCAATCGGCATGGCTTTAGCCACCAGCGTCAACCGCCTGCGGGAATCGAAGGCGGAATCGAAAATCATCATCCTGCTCACCGATGGGCAGAATAACCGCGGCGAAATCGATCCCTTGACCGCCGCCCAATTAGCGGCGCCGATGGAGGTGAAGATTTACACTATCGGAGTGGGCACGGAAGGATTAGCGCCTTTCCCGGTGAGAACCGCCCGCGGCATACGCTATCAAAACATTAAAGTCAATATCGACGAGGATTTACTGAAACAGATAGCCGATATCACCGGCGGAGCTTATTTCCGCGCCACCGATGAAAACAAACTGCGGGAAATATATGGCAAAATTGATAAGATGACTAAAAGTCAAATCAAGGTGAAAGAATATCGAAGCTATACTGAAATGTTTTTGCCCTATTTGATTACTGCATTGATTTTATTGACTTTGGAAATTATCTTACATGGGACGCGGCTGCGCAGGATACCGTGAACCGTGCCATTGATGTCATTTTCGTAAGCGCATGAAGACAGGGAATCTATTCATCAATTGATCCGGTTATCCATTTAGGTCAGGAAATCTTATTATTCATTAAGGGCGGGTTAAAAACCCGCCCCTACTTAAAATAGGATGCGATTCTTCACTTCGTTCAGAATGACAAATTTTCGGACAGACTGAAAAGCCCAGAACCTATGATAAAATTCGCTCATCCCATATTTCTTTGGTTTCTGATTACAGCGCCGATAGGTTTGATGTTCATTATCATCACCGAACGGATACGGCGCAGAGAGCGGAAAGCCTTCATCGCCAGCCATCTTCTGCCCCGCATGGTGCCGGATATCACCGACGGCAAGGCGCTTTTGAAGAAGCTGTTATTGTTAACAGGTTTGATTTTTCTCATCATCGCCGCCGCTGATCCCCAGATCGGCACTAAATTAGAGGAAGTCAAGCGGGAAGGGGTGGATATCATGGCGGCGGTCGATGTATCTAATTCCATGATGGCGGAAGATGTGAGACCTTCTCGGTTAGTCAAAGCGAAGCATGAATTGAGCTCTTTTATCGACCGGTTGAAGGGAGACAGAATCGGTTTAATCGCCTTCGCCGGAGCGGCTTTCGTGCAATGTCCCTTAACTTTAGATTACAGCGCCGCTCAATTGTTCGCCGATGTGATGGACACTTCATTGATTCCGGTGCAGGGGACGGCAATAGCTGAGGCGGTCAATCTGGCGGTCCGCTCCTATGTCGGTAAAGAAGAGAGCCGCAAGGTATTAGTATTGATCACCGACGGCGAAGACCATGAAGAGAAGGTTAAAGAAGCGGTGGATGAAGCGGTTAAAGCCGGTATCACCATCTACACCCTTGGTATGGGCTCGCCCGCCGGAGCTCCTATACCGGGAAGAAGCGGTTACCTGCAGGATAAAAGCGGTTCGGTGGTGTTGTCGAGACTGAATGAATCACTGCTCTCGGATATTGCATTGCAGTCCGGCGGCGCATATTACCGCGCCACTACCGGCGAAGATGAATTGGATAAGATTTACGGTAAAATCTTCGGGATGGAAAAGACCGAATTGGGTTCACAGAAGGTGACTGATTACGAAGACCGTTTCCAATACTTCGCCGCTGTGGGATTCTTACTGATACTGAGCGAAATAATGATAAGCGAGCGCAGAGGATTCTGGGCGAAATTCTTCAAACTGGATTGAGAGAGATAATTCACCGCGAATGAACACGATTAATATTCACTGGCTATTTTCTCGTTCCCACGCTCCAGCGTGGGAATGTATATTGAATGACGAGTGACAAATGACTAATATTTATCTGCTTAATCCGCTTAATCTGCTGTGAATATTTTCGTTAATATCCGAGTTAATTAGAGAATTAAATATGCGTTTTAACAGATTAGGATTATTATTAATCCTGTTCATCGCGCTTAACGCCGGGGCGGACACCCGCCATAATTTAGTTAAGCAGGGAAATAAACTTATGGCGGACAGCAGTTACGGCGAAGCCATCGCTAAATTACTGGAAGCCAAGAATAAAGGTGAATCGCCTATCATCGATTATGATTTAGGCAATGCGCATTACCGTTCCGGCAGTTTAGACCGGGCATCGCAGGTGTATCTGGAATCGTTGAAAGACGCTCCTCCGGAACTGCAGGCGAAAGCGCTTCATAATCTGGGGAATGCATTCTTCACCAACGGCGAGTTAGATAAAGCGGTGCAGGCTTATATCAATTCCTTGAAAATCAATCCCAAAGATATTGAGACCAAACAGAATCTGGAATTCGCCCTGCGCCAAATGCAACAACAGCAGCAGCAACAAAATCAACAGCAGGATCAAAAGAAAGAAGAACAGCAAGAGGAACAACAGCAAAATCAGCAGGAACAGCAAAAAGAAGATCAGCAGCAGCAGCAGCAAGAACAGGAACAAAAACAACAAGAGGAACAACAGAATCAGCCTCAGCAGTCTCAGGAACAACAGATGAGTAAAGAAGACGCCATGAAGATACTGCAGGCCCTGGAGAACGATGAGAAGGAAGTGTTACAGGAGATGCAGAAACAGAAACTCGCCGGGGAAAAGAAGAAGGCTAAGAATTGGTAATTTTTGTTATAGTATTAGCCTATTGCAAAAGTAAAAAAACACTTCTGGTAAGGGCGAAGCATTTTCACTATCATAGTCAAATATTTCATCATTTTCCTGAAAATGCTTCGCCCCTACAGTTGCAGGCTTACCCTTTGAGGATTTTTGCAAGTAACTCGTATGAATAAACTATATTACAGCTTAATCATAGGAATATTATTCGCAGTTTTCGTATGGAGCGGATCGGTCCTGGCGGCGGATATTGAATTTTCCGCTTATGTGGATAAAAGCGCCTTGAGTCTGACGGATTACCTGACATTTACCTTGGAAGTCAAGGGAGCTGTCGGATCTTTGCCAGCGCCGGAAATCGGTGAGTTAGAGGATTTTCGTATCTTGTCGGGGCCTAACGAATCCACCAGCATCCAATGGATTAACGGCGCAATGTCCGCTTCCAAGACCATCACTTTCATCCTCCAGCCCAAGCGTGAAGGCGAATTGACTATCCCATCCGCTGTAGTCACCCATAAGCGTAAACGATACACCACCGAACCTTTGACGATAAAGGTTTATCAAGGCGCCGCTTCTTCTCCGCAATCCCAGCCCCGTTCATCGACTCCCCGGCAAGGCGGCCAGCGGGCTCCCGATGAAACGAAAGAGATGGGCGATCTGTTCCTTAAAGTGGAAACTGACCGGACTTCCCTGGTGCAGAATGACATGGTGATTGTCACCTACAAACTTTACATGCTGGTGAATGTGTCCACTTACGAAGTTACCAAACTGCCTAATACGGTGGGATTTTGGACTGAGGAATTTGAACTGCCGCGCCAGCCGGTGATTCGGGATGAGATTGTGAACGGTAAGAGGTACCGCGTCGCCACTCTTAAAAAAATGGCTTTATTTCCCACCCGTTCAGGGAAGATGACTATCGACCCGCTGGAGATTCAATGCCAGGTCTACGAGAAACGGCGGGCAAGATCCTTCGATCCCTTCGACCGGTTCTTCGATGATCCTTTCTTCTCTAGCACAACTAAACTACCGCGTTATGTGCAATCCGAACCGATAACGCTGAATGTGAAACCTTTGCCGGAGGAGGGGAAACCTGCAAATTTCACCGGAGCGGTCGGTGATTTCGCTCTGACCGCCATTATCGATAAAGATTCGGTGGAAGTCAATCAACCCATCACACTCACAGTAAATATCAACGGGCGGGGAAATATCAAGCTGGTATCACTGCCCGATTTGGATTTCCCTTCTGATTTTGAAGTCTACGACCCGGAAGTGAATATTCAGACCGGCAAATCTCACGATGTAGTCAGCGGCGTCAAAGAATACAAGTACCTGTTAGTCCCCCGTTTTCCCGGTAAACATAAAATCGCTCCTATCACATTCGGTTTTTATCATCCGGGAGAAAAGCGGTATAAAACTGTTCAAAGCGAACCCTTCAATGTATCCGTCGTTCAGGGTGACCAAGTGATTCTGCCCGGCGGAGTCGTCGTTTCACCGGAACAGGTTCGGCTTTACGGACAAGATATTCATTTCATAAAATCCAGCTCCGATTTTCACCGCGTAGGAGATGATTTATACCGGAGCGTATATTATCCGCTGGCTTTCATTCTGCCTCTGCTGGGATTGGTAGCCGCCGCATCCGCCCGCTCATATTACTACCGCCGTAATCCTCAAAAAGTGCGGGCGGGAAACGCTTTCAGGAAATCTAAAAGGAAAATCGATCAAGCCGAAAAACTGGTGAACACTTCAAATAGCGCCGAATTCTTCAATCTTATCTCCGATTCCCTCAAGGGATATATCGCGGATAAGATGGGAATCTCCTCCGCCGGAATGATTTTGGAACATATAACGGATAGATTGAATCAAGCGGGTCTATCCGAAATAGTCTGCGGTGAATTATTCAAATTGGTAAATGAATCCGATATGGGGAGATACGCCGGCGGGGTGGGACAGAACCGCAGAGAATTGATCACCCGCTCCCGCAAAATTCTGAAAAAGATGGAGGCGGCATGGAAAAACTGATAATATCCGCAATAGTCATTAGCGCAATTCTATTGTTCATTCTTCCTTCCTGCGCTCAATCCCCGGAACAGTTATTCCGGCAGGCGAACGAGATGTACCGCGGGGAAAATTACGATGAAGCTCTGAAATTGTACAATCAGATATTATTGGAAGGCTGGGAGAGCGGAGAATTATACTACAATTTAGGCAGCACATATTTCAAATCAGGAAAGCTGGGATTAGCGGTATTATTCTATGAGAAGGCGCGCAGACTGCTGCCTAATGATGATGATTTGAAGAGTAATCTGGAAATGGCGCGGAACCGGGCGGCGGATAGAATTGAAGTCCCCCGGCTGGCGGTCTGGAAGTATTACAAATCATTGATCGACTCTATCGCTATCAATTCAGCGGCGGTTTTCACACTCATTTTCTACTTATGTGCGATGTTTCTACTTGCTCTCTATATTTTCCAGTCCCGCGGGGGTTTAAAGCGATTGTTTTTCTACACTATAATACCCTTTATCTTACTGTTCTTAACATTCGGATCGATTTTCACTGTTAAAATCTGGCGGGCGGAACATATTGACGAAGGTGTGATATTAGTTGATAAGGTTGAAGCGCTTTCCGCTCCCGATGAGGGTTCAACCGGTCTGTTTTCCATTCATGAAGGATTGAAAGTGCGGTTAAAGCAGAGACTGCAGTCCTGGGTGGAAATCGAACTGCCCGACGGTAAAAAGGGATGGGTGAAGATGGAAACTATAGGGGAGATATAGATATTTTTTGGTAAAACTCTAGCCAAAGAAATTTGAAATTTGATATGTGATATTTGATATTTGATTTTAGGCTCTGGGCTTTAGGCTCAAGGCTCAAGGCTCAAGGCTCAAGACTCAAGGCTCAAGACTCAAGACTCAAGACTCAAGACTCAAGACCCAAGACCCAAGGAAAATAGAATTATACATCTTCATGAATTACAAATATTTACAGATATGTAAGAGATGGACTCCTACATTGGATGTGTAAGTATCTACGCCTCGTCCGGGACTTGCGCCCGGAAGAGGGTGCTTCGCAGAAATTCAAAATTCAAAATTTTTTGGATAATTATCGACAATTTTTTGTCGATGTGGCAGCGGTAAGCGCCTAAAGCAGTGTATTATACGATACTTGAAATTGATAATATATTTCTTTAATTTGAAAAATTGTATCATTATAGCTTTATCCCATAGAATTTTTTATCTGTTTGTTTATTTGGAGATTAGATTCACTGGCTATTATGGCTATTAAGGCTATAAAGATTTTAGATACTTACTCATTCGATGTAAGAGTTCATCTCTTACAGTGACATTTCCAATTATTAAAATTTACAGGGATGAAAGGGATGAAGGAGATGAAAACATTGAATTTATTCAATCTTCGATGAAATCCTATTAT
>JADHWD010000135.1 GCA_016783645.1 bacterium | reverse complement strand
TCTAATTTAGTTTTTCCCAAAGATTGCATTTTTTATCCCTTTCATCCCCTTAATCCCTGTTAATTATCTTGAATCTTTAGCCTTTTGTATCTCTGTGTTCTCTGTGGCAAATATAAAATTTCAAATATCTTTGGCTAGATTTTTGATATGAGATTTTTGATTTAAATTCACAGTGAATTGAGTGATTTATCGGATTTGAAATTTATTTAATCATTCAATTCATTTCTATGAAAAAGATAAATTTCCGCTTTGATTGGATGGTATAAAATCCATACTGTGAATATTTATCACTTTATCAACAATAATTTCTGCGTTTGCGCAAATCCTCCCGCATCTAATCTTGCAAAATATATCCCGCTTGACGCACTTTCAGCATTCCATACCACTTCATGATATCCCAATGACAAATAACCTGTGACCAATGACTGTACTTCTCTTCCTTGAATATCATACACAATCAAACTCACATCACCCGCATTCCGCAGATCGAAACTTATAACTGTCGTAGCGTTGAAGGGATTGGGATGGTGGAATGAAGCTCTGTAGATTCAGGAATTATGTTTGTTGGGATAGTTTTAACCGGAGTTTCTGCCCCAATTTTTATCAAATAAACATAAGACTCACCAGCTCCGTATGAATAAGTATATCCCGCGATGATATATCCCCCGTCAGATGTCTGTTGAACGCTTTTGCCGTCATCATCATAGCTTCCTCCGAAAGTTTTGGTCCACAATGTGTCCGGCGGGGAAAAGGCGGGGATAGCGAGAAGAGATAATAGTAACAAGGCTGCGATTAGAGCTTTCATCTTGATTTCCTCCGCAAAGATGATTGAATAATCAGATTATTATATCATTTATGATAATACAAAAAAGGGAAAAAGTCAAGAAAAAAATAGTGAATAGTGAAGGAAATTCACCGGCTATTAAGGCTATTAAGGCGATTGAGCGCGGAAAGCGGAGTGCGGATCAATATTCACAGCAGATACAGCAGATACAACAGATTAAGATTCACAGGTAATTAAAGGTGATTAAAGGTAATAATATTCACAGGCTATTATAGCAATCGAAATCGGAAAGCGGAAAAATTTTGACCACGAATCAGCACGAACGGACACGAATACTTTATACTTTTGCCTTTTTATTTTTTACTTTTATTAATCCTGAATATCCTGTCAATCCGTAGTTAATTCAATTTTACTAAATAGCCTTAATTGCCATAATAGCCAGTGAATCATTTTCCCGTCAGGTTACTCAGCCGCACGGCTGATTGAAACCTGACGAGAACTGAATCTTTTACCTCTAATTACCTTCATTACCTGTGAATATCTCTTTCACACTTTCACACTTTTTCTTGAGACTTGAGACTTGCAACTTGCAACTTGCAACTTATATCTAAATACGCGCCTTCCGCTTCTTAGTGTCCGCTTCCAGCCAGAAATGGTAGAAGAGCATCGCAATAGTCGCAACTAAGCCGATAAGCCCGAAGTATATCCACATCCTCCAGGGATGATACTTGTCCCAGAGAATTTTTGTAATCTGCTTGGGAGTTTTGTCTAATCGTTCGCAGAGGACTGGCATTACAGCAATCTTTTGCAGACCGGTTTCCTTTTTCATAAGAGCTATTCCCTCTTCCTCTTTACCCTCCTTGATTAGAGCTCTGCCCTGTTCGACAAATTCTTTGTCTTTTTCACGATCTTTTAAAACTTCTTCTTTTTCGATCCAGAGTCTGGTGATTTTGCCTTCGGGCATGTGGATATAAGGATTGGTTTTCAAGACTGTATCCGTTTCGGAGGCAACTTCCCCGATGGCGAAGGTTTCCTCGTTGCCCATCTCGTTGATAACCTCCATATATTGGACATAGACCGATTTTGCGTTCAGTTCATGCGCAAGATACTGGCGGCCGAAATCGTATTTGTCGGAAAAATTGGCGTAGAAGACACCTGAGAGGAATCCTGCCAGTGTCCAGCCGATGGCGAAGGGGATATTGGAGTAACCCATGTAAATGGCTTTCTTTTCCGGCGGCGCCATCAGACCGATATATTCGGAAAACTTGGGACTGCATGCCATTTCACCTACCGCAAAAACGAAAATTGCCAGAAGCACTACCCAACCGCTGATGAAAGTACCGGTTCCCACGATACCGACTACCGATATAGCCATACCGACCACCATCATCACAACCGGCTTAAACTTACCGGTAAAGTAGCCGATCAGGAGCATGAAAATAACAATTGCCCCGGCATCTAAATTTACCATCCATTCGGGCGGGAGATTCCCATGCACATCCGCTATTTTCTGCAGGCCCAGGGCAGAAATAATCATGGAGGAGTCGACCCATTCGTCGATGTAAATCGGCAGAGTATCGAACAACTGCATGAACATCAGCCAGAACCCGGAAAATATCGCCAGGAAGACCATGAATTTACCGTCACGCACCAGTGTCATGATTCCGTCAGCGAAAGTTTGGAATGGATTTTTCGTATCCGCTTTTTCTTTTCTGATTTCCTTCGAATAGTCTTTCAACATGAACAACGTCGGGATGAAGTTGAGGAGTGTGATAGCGGCTGAAGCGTAGAACACATAGCTCCAATCCATCTTTCTCATTGCGCCGGCGATGAAAGGCCCTAAAAATCCGCCGATATTTACCAGCATGTAGAAGAATCCCCACCCCACGGATGAGTTCTTTTCCGTCACTGTATGAGCAAGCGTTCCGTGCAAAGGCGGCTTAAAGATTGCAGTACCTGTCGCCAGCAGTAAACAGGCGGCGAAGAAGGAAGTATAAGTTTCCGCCAACCCCATGAAGATATAAGCGAAAAAGTTTATAGTGAATGCGACAATCAGACTGGCTTTATAGCCGTAGCGGTCGCTGTAAGCTCCGGTGAACATGGGGAGCAGGCATTGAATCAGCGCCCAGACAGTAAAGATAGTTCCGCGCTGCATGTGGGTTAGTTCGAGACCGCCGCGGGCTGCTGCTTCCACAATATACAATCCGACTACCGCTCTGATGCCGAAATAGGCGAGGCGTTCGAGCATTTCCATCAGGTTCGCCACCCAGAAGGCGTTGGGGAAGCTCTTCACCTGCTGGGAAAATGATAATTTGTCAGACAATGTGACTCCTTATTATTTAAAAGTATAATATTCTCGTTCCCTCGCTCCGGCGTGGGAATGCATATCAAAAAGTAACAAGTTGCAAGTAACAAGAAAGAAAATAGTGATTTCATTGATATCTCAGCGCTCATTTCCATGTCGGAGCATGGGATCGAGAAAAAATCATGAACTTGCAGACTTGTAACTTGCAACTTGCTAACTTCTTTCAAATATATTAATTTCCGATGTCAAAGGCAAATGGGTTTTCCGAAAGGGGATAAATTTGGATTTTTGCGGTATGATTTATATATTATCGATAGTCAATAACAACTTATCATTATCAACATGTCTGAAAATCAACTTTATTACGGCGACAATCTGGAAGTGATGCGGCTGTATGTGAAGGACGAATCGGTCGATTTGATCTATCTCGACCCGCCTTTTAAGAGCGATCAGGAATATAATATCCTCTTCGAGGAACGCAACGGGACGAAGTCAGCTTCGCAGATAAAAGCCTTCGACGATACTTGGCGGTGGGATATAAAGACCGAATCCGCCTATAGAGCGGTGGTGGAATCCGGCGGGGAACTGGCGCGCACTATGATCGCTTTCCGCACAATTCTGGGTGAAAACGATATGCTGGCTTATCTGACTATGATGGCGCCCAGATTAATGGAGATGAAAAGAGTGTTAAAACCTGCGGGTAGTATTTATCTTCATTGCGATCCCACCGCCAGTCATTATCTTAAACTTCTAATGGACTCCATATTCGGCGGGAAAAATTTCAGGAATGAGATAGTGTGGAAAAGGACTTCCGCTCATAGTTCCGCCAGGCGTTATGGACCCGTCCATGATGTTATTTTCTATTACACTAAAACTGACAAATATATTTGGACTAATCTCAAAGTTGACTACGATGAAAATTATTTAAATAAGTTTTTCCGGCATGTTGAAGAGGAAACCGGCAGAGAGTTTCAGGCTATCGATTTGACAGGTCCTGGGATCACAAAAGGTGACAGCGGTAAGCCCTGGCGGGAGATTGATCCAACTGAAGCCGGCAGACATTGGGCAATCCCGGATTCTATAATCGAATCTCTGGGAATTGACATTAACGCTTCTACGAAAGAAAAACTCAATGCGCTCAATGAAGCCGGATTGATATATTGGCCGCAGAAGAAGGGCGGAAAGCCGAGATTGAAATGGTATAAAGACCAAATTCCGGGAGCGGCGGTCTTGGATATGTGGAACGATATCCCGCCCATTTCAGCGCATGCGAAAGAGCGGATGGGTTATCCAACACAGAAACCCGTGAAGCTGTTAGAACGAATCATAAAAGCCAGCAGTAAAGAAGGTGATGTCGTCTTAGACCCCTTCTGCGGCTGCGGCACTACAATCGCCGCCGCCCAGCGTTTAAACCGCCGATGGATCGGCGTCGATATCACTTACCTTGCTATTGCACTCATCAAACACCGTATGCAGACCGCCTTTGAAGAAAGCGTATCTTATGAAGTGATCGGCGAACCCGCTTCCATACAGGACGCCGAAGCGCTTGCAAAACAGGACGCTTTCCAGTTCCAATGCTGGGCTTTGGGATTAGTGGGAGCGCGGCCGGTGGAACCCAAGAAGGGAGCGGATAAGGGGATCGACGGCCGGCTCTATTTCCACGATGAATCCAAAAGCGGTAAGACCAAACAGATTATCTTCTCGGTTAAATCCGGCAAACCCGCTGTCAGCCATATCCGCGATTTGCGGGGTGTAATTGAACGGGAAAGTGCGGAAATCGGAGCGCTGCTGTCTTTCGCTGAACCCACAAAGCAAATGCTGACTGAAGCCGCTGCTGCGGGGTTCTACCAGTCGCCCTGGGGAAGCCATCCCCGGATACAGATACTCACTGTCGAAGATCTCCTGCAGGGCAAACGGATCGACTATCCTCCGGCGAAACTTGTCAATGTAACTTTCAAGCGGGCTCCTAAAGCGAAAAATGTCAAGCCGGGGTCGATTTCGCTATTGTAGAATAAACTATCCAAAGGTATTAGATTTATTAGTATCTTACCTTTTCGATGTAAGAGTTCATCTCTTACATTAACATTTCCCTTTATTAAAATTTACAGGGATGAAAGGGATAAAAGGGATGAAAACATTGGATTTATTGTATCATTATAGGTCTTTACCAAACTATAAACACTGTATTTATGTAAATGTATGACAATTAGGGACATATTAGGATTTGAATAGCTATAATAGCTTTTATAGCTTGTGAATCTAATCTCCAAATAAACAAATAGATAAAAAAATCTATGGGATAAAGCTATAATGTTACGATTTATTCAATCTTCGATGAAATCCTGTTATCAAATCTCCGATATTCTAATTTGGTTTTTCCAAAGTTAATTAATAATCCTATTAGTAAACCCACAGCTTTGAGATAATTTAGCGGCTGCGCCTGATGTTCTGTAGTTGAAGCTTTTACAGAAGATACTTGAAAACACGAAGCGATGATTTTTTTTGTAATATCCTCGTATTGCGTTTTTTATCCCTTTCATCCCCTTAATCCCTGTTAATTATCCTGAGGTTTTACCCTTTAGAAAATTTGTGATTATCGAAAAAATAAAATTCCCTGACAATACCTTCTGGAAAGGCGGAGTGGAAATAATCCGCTTCCTGCAGGATAAAAAGCATCAGGCTTATTTTGTAGGCGGATGTGTGAGAGATATAATATTGGGATTACAGCCGGAAGACTTGGATATTGTCACTTCCTGCCGGCCTAAAGAATCACTGAGATATTTTCCAACAGCTGACAAGATTGGATTGAAATTCGGCGTTCTCGGTATTGAAAAAGATGGATATGAATATCAATTAGCCACTTTCCGGCGGGATGATCCTCAGAGCGACGGCCGCCGCCCCAACCGCATATTCTTCGCTAACCTTGAAGATGACGCTTTGAGGCGCGATTTCACCATCAACGCTGTCTATTTAGATCCGGTCAAGCCGGAATTCATCGATCCCTTATATGGGATAGAGGATTTACGGAAGGGAATTTTAAAGGTGATTGGAATTCCAATGAAGCGGTTCCAAGAAGACCATCTCAGGTTACTGCGGGCAGTCAGATTCGCGGTGAGGTTCAATCTTAAAATCGAAGAAGCTTCCTTAAAAGCTATCCGGGACTGCGCCGGGCTGGCGGCTGATCTGTCTCCCGATAGAATCCGAGATGAAATTAGCCGTTCTTTCAAGGAAGGAAATGTCTTTGAGACTATTTCAACTCTCAAAAAAACAGCGTTGCTGGAATCGATTTTTCCCGAATTGAAAGGGATACATTTTGATATTCAGCGAGTCAATCCGTTAGAAAATGATCCGGATATCGAAATTCGAGGCTGGATTGAATTGTTCAAACCGCTGTACTATCAGACAAATCCTGCGGAGGTGGAAAAAGCGTTATTCCGCCTGAATTTCTCCCGCAGGAACCGTAAAAAGATATTAACCGGGATCGCCGGATGAAAATACCGGAAAAAATCCTGTTCAGTAAAGAACAGATCGAAAATAGAATTCGGGAGCTGGTATCTTCAATCGCTGAAGACTTCCGAGACCGGGAAATCGTCATTGTGGGGATACTCAAAGGCAGTTTCATTTTTTTAGCCGACCTGGTGAGATTGATGTATGAATATAATATTCATCCGCAGGTGGATTTCATGATTCTATCCAGCTATGGCGGTTCCACCTATCCTTCCACTATGGTTAAAATTGAAAGAGACCTGTCAATTTCGGTTGAGGGTAAAGCGGTTTTGGTGGTCGATGACATATTAGACACCGGCAGGACGATGCAATATGTTAAAGAGAGACTGCGCTGGCTGGAGCCTGAGATTGTGAGAACCTGCGTGTTGTTGGACAAACCTGCCCGCCGAATAGTCGATATCACCCCTGATTATACGGGTTTTCAGATTGAAGATGAATTTGTAGTGGGATTCGGATTGGACTACAACGGATTTCATCGGGAAAAACCCTATATCGCGGTCATTCAGAATCCGGAATCCGCCGATTGACGCCCGCCCTAATAATTCCGCTTGGCTATATTTGATATTTTATTTTTTTAAGTGTATATTTAAAGATTGATAAAAATCAGAGCGTACTTTAGTGCGTAAGCAGCACGTCCGCCGAGGTTGAAATCATTAATAATTGGACTCAGGACTCAGGACTCAGGACTCAGGACGCAAGCGCTGGCAGGTCATATCCCAACTATTCGGGACAAGACCTGGCAGAACAAGGTCTTAACTTGTCAACTTGCGAACTTGCAAACTTATTTTCCATCTCGTTCCCACGCTCTAGCGTGGGAATGCATACAACAGGCGGGTTAAGAACCCACCCTACTGCTGTTTTCAAGGTAAACCCTCATGCCGGCAAAGCCGGCACAACTTAGCATGAAAATCGGATTACTGGCAGGCGGGGACGCCTGCCAGCACAGTTCCTGGTGGTGTCATGCGTCCCCGCATGACACTAAGATATTGTTATTATTATATATGATATCTACTTCAGAGAGTCGACGCCACATTGAATTGAACCCTAAACCCTAAACCCTTTACCCTATTTTCAAAGTAAATTAGCGCATAGCCATCTTTTAATAAATGAAATCAAACCCTATACTTCCCGGACTTGTTATAATCATCGTAACCTCGCTGGCGTTTCTGGGGATAGTAGCAATGATGATCGCTCCGAGAACGGACACCGCTTCCGATGAAAAATTAACCGTCACCTTCATCCCCGAAAAAGACGGCAGGGTAAATGTTCCCCATTTGATATTAGTGAAAGCTGAATCCGGGATTCCCGGCGATTCGGTTCTTGTCAGTATTCATTATTACCGCGATGAGGAGTTCCATACTATTCCGCTTGAACCTTTGCGGGGGACGCAGTATCACGGAGCGGAAATTCCGCCCGCAGGATTAGGCCAGCGGACTTATTACTACATCGAAGCTTCCACAATTTCAGGCGGTAAAATCATCCTGCCGGAATCCGCCTCCTTTGTTTTCACTACCGGATACGATTACTATAAGGTCCGCTGGGAAGGAAAAGCGTCTTATTTGTTGCTGCTTCTGCATATTTTTCTGATGATAGCGGCCATCTTCCTGCTGATTCATGCGCTATACTACGCTTTATATTTTCTGCAGGCGGGCGATAAATATAAGCATTTAGTCAAATGCGTAGATTGGGGGACTATCACTTTCTTCATCACCGGATTCCCTATCGGATGGGTGATAGAAAAGCAGGTTTTAGGAAATTACTGGGAAGGTATTCCTTTCGGATGGGATATCACCGATTCCAAGACGCTGTTTATCTTTCTCTATTGGATAATATTTATTATACTGAGGAGAACCGGTAAAATAGCGGAAAGAGGATTCGCTTTATCCGCAGTGATAGGTGTGATTTTCACCGTAATCATGTTCTTAATCCCGCACAGTTTTTAATTATAATAAACGACAATAATAATTGTTCTTTAGAGACCGATTTTTACATGAACATATGTCTTAGTATTCGACCCTGAAAGGGTCGCATGTGAATAGCCGTAGGTGAAACCTACGGTATAAATTAAACGAAACG
>JADHWD010000006.1 GCA_016783645.1 bacterium | reverse complement strand
AAAATCCGAAGCTCGAAATTCGAAATCCGAAACTGACAGTTTTTGACTTGCAGCTCGAAACTCGCAGCTCGAAACTTTTAAAAAATATCTTGATACACGATTTTCTGCCAGAAAAAGCAAGAAAATCAGAATTAAGGTACTACGCCTCGTCCGGGACTGCGCCTGGAAGAGGGGGCTTCGCAGAAATTCAAAATTCAAAATTCAAAATTCAAAATTTTTTGGATAAATATCGACAATTTATTGTCGATGTCGCAGCGGTAAGCGCCTAAATATAAAAGGATGAATCAACTGTCATAACAGCTGACAAATGATAATAGAGATGTTTTTTACGGGTTTCCCTTCCCTTCCATAGCTAATTTTACCGGCCGGACAGCCTCGAGTTTCTCTTTCACCGATGAATCCGCTTCTTCATATACTCCGCCGAGATGCTTGGCTAAAAATTCTTCAGCCGCGGCATAGAAAGCCAAGTTATTCTCCGGTTTGGCGAATCCATGCCCTTCATCGGGGAAAAGCAGATAATCATGGTCAATCCCTTTCTCACGCATTGCGGCGACTATCTGTTCCGATTCCGCCTGTTTTACCCGAGGGTCGTTAGCGCCCTGAGCGATAAGTATGGGGATTTTAATATCATCTACTTTGAATAATGGTGAACGCGAGGTTAAAAAGTCCGCCTCGGTTTCGGGATTACCAATCCGCTTGTACATCATCTTGAGATAGTTCGACCAATAAGGCGGAACGGAATTGATGAATGACAATAAATTGCTGGGACCGACTAAATCGACAGCGCAGCAGAATAGGTCAGGGGTGAAGGCTGCCCCCACCAATGCGGCGTATCCGCCGTAAGAGCCGCCGTAAATAGCGACCTTTTGCGGATCAGCTATGCCTTGAGCGACCGCCCAATTGACCGCGTCCACCAAATCATCATGCATTTTGCCGCCCCATTCCTTGTCGCCGGCATTGACAAAATCTTTGCCGTAACCGGTGGAACCCCGGAAGTTCACCTGCAGACAGACATAGCCGCGGTTAGCCAGCCATTGCGCTTCAGGATTATATCCCCAGGCGTCACGGTACCAAGGTCCGCCGTGAACATTCAGCACCAATGGAAGGTTCTTCTTTTCTTTGACGGGTGGATAAGTGATGTAACCATGAATAGTCAAACCATCCCGCGATTGGAAGGAGACAGGTTCCATTGTAACTAATGAATATTTATTCAATTCCGGGCGGTGATGGAAGAGGAATTCACCTTTTTTGGTGTTCCGGTCGAATGCGTAATAAGCGATGGGGCCGTTGTCGGCGGAGAAACCTACCAGCCAGGTATCATCGGCGTTATCGCGGTTATAGATGAAGAAATCACCGCGGTCGAGTTTTGCGATAGCGGCGAAATCCGGTTTTATGGATTCATCCAATACAGTCCATTCATCACGGGCTTTAGTGAAAGCCACCGCCTGCACTTCGTAAGTATCGGGATGAATCATCACATTGCTGACATCATATTGCGGGTCTTCGATAATCACTTCGGAATTTCCGCTGGCGATTTCGAATCGCTCCAGCCTTCCCGCATTGGAATTGCGGGAATCCATAATTATCAAGAACTTGCCATCTAAAGTGAAAGCTACAGGCCCGCTGTTGAGGCTGTTTTCCGAATCCCAGGAAATAGTCGTCTTCCATTCGGAATCTTCGGTGTCACGCACCAGCAGATCGAAACCGCCTTCCATATTGGAAGCCATCGCTCCCCGGACTTTGAAATCGGCGTCGGTGACCCATCCGATAAATTGCCCGGGATTCTTAGCCGCTAACTTCAATTCGCCGGTGGTGAGTTGGAGATGATAGACATCATGCACCCGCTCATCCTCCTTGTTCATAGCGATGAGCAGTTCATCGGGGAAATGCTTGTTGCGGTCAATAATCTGCACCTGAACTTTCTCGAACGGCGTCAGATCTTGAGTTTCACCAGTTTCCAAGTTGACGCCGTATAGCCGCCAATTCTCATCGCCGCCGGCATCCTGCAGGTACATAATATGTTTATTGTCCTCCGCCCAGAAATAGCGGCGGATACCGCGGTTAATATCCTTAGTGACAGCTTTATCATCCTGCTGGCCGATAGTCTTTACCCAGACATTGAGGACATTATCCACCGGAGCGATATAAGCCAGTCTCGTCCCGTCAGGGGAAATTTTCGGCGATACCTTTTCCGGATTGCCAAACAGGACATCGCGAGGGATTATCTCCGCTTTCTTGCCGGCTCCCGGACCGGAACAGGAAGTGATAAAAAACAAAAGTCCTCCGCAAAGCGTTAGAATAATTGCAATTGATACAAGTCTTGAGCCCTTCATGATTGAACTCCTAAATTAAAAAAATGGTATTAATGTTGAACTGCCTTGACAGTCGACGCTGCTTAATATAGTCAATTTTTATTTAATATCCAATTTAGCTGTGACCAGTTATTGATGTGAGAATTCGCCATATGCATTCCCACGCGGGAGCGTGGGAACGAGAGGGAATCCACCGGGAACAAGAACGCTTGTAGGGGTGAAGCATTTTCACCATTACTTTCGCATTATCTACCAATTGCCGGAAAATGCTTCGCCCTTACTGTCGACCATAGAGAGTCTATAGCCTAATAAAAAAATCGATGCAGTTTTTTTGAGGGCGAAACATTCTTGCGAAGGTACATGTTTATTTCATCATTAAGTCAGAATGCTTCGCCCCTACTGTCAGCATTTTCCCGGTTTCGGAGAAACCGGGCTGCTAAAAGATGGTATGCATTCCCACGCGGGAGCGTGGGAACGAGAAATGGGAATGCATACTGAAATATTTTTTCACATTTTACTTGATTAATTGAAAAAATGGAATTATATTATTTTCATAAATATCATCCCGTATTTTTTTTACAAATCTTCCATAGTATTAGGAGGCTGAAATGTTTAAAAGAACATTTCTCTTCGTATTATCTTTCCTCCTCATCTGCTCCATTTGCTTTGCGGGAGAGGAAAAATCGAAAGAATCATCCTATCCTGTCAACGATACCGCCCCTTTCATCAACCAGCAGTATAGCAGCACGGTCGATGAGATGTGGGATGTGGTGTTCGACTGGGATGTGCAAAGCATCACCGGCGACAACCGCTGCTTAGGCTGTGAATTCGACGGCACATATTTTTGGGTATCCGGCGCCGGCGCCACTGGCTATGAAAATAATATCCACCTCATCGATGCAAATGGCAACTATGTTTCCACTTTTCAATCAGCCCCACCCATAACCTACTGGGGATTAAGGGATTTATGCTTTGACGGCGCTTATATGTACAGCGGCTGGGAACAGGGCTTCGAATGTTATGACGCTCAAACCCATGCTCATGTTGCAACTTTGACTTGGCCTGCGGGATATGTCTTTCCCCGTGCCAGCGCTTATGATCCTGAAGGGGATAACGGCAACGGCAGTTTCTACGCGGGTAATTTCGGCAGTCCCATGTATGAATTCGACCGGGAAGGCAACCTCATAAGATTACTCACTCCCGGTCCTACAGCGGTTTATGGAATGGCGTGGGATGAATTCGATGCCAGCGGACCCTGGCTTTACATTCACGATCAAAATGGCAGCGGCACCGACTGTTATCAATATGATCCGGCCACCGGCGCAGCGACTGGGTTAGTCGTAAGCCTCGATGTCGGTGGCTTGAATCCCATCGCCGGAGGATTAGCTATCACTGGTGAATGGGATCCGATTTACAGCATCATGATAGCTGTAGGTCAAGGGACTCCAGACCATTTGACCGGCTTCCAGATGATTTTCATCGATCCCCTCCCGCCGCAACCCTGCCAGAATTTTTCTGTGACACATAACAACGCTGAACTCTTGGCTTCCTTGTCCTGGATCAATCCCAACTTGACAGTAGGCGGCGAGCCCTTGACCGAACTGCTGGGAGTCATAGTCAGGCGCAACGGAGTCGAAGTTGCTGATTTGACCGATGTGATCATCGGGCAGTTATATGAGTATGACGACCCGGTGCCCCAGCCGGATATGTATGACTATTCCGTCATACCTTACAATTCATTGGGTCAGGGGCCGCCAGCTTTCGCTTCCATGTGGATCGGATTATGTTACCCGGGTCCGCCATTGAATGTTGAAGTCGAGCCTAATCCTTATGGGCTTCTTGAAACGATAGTTACTTGGGATGATCCCACCGCGGGCGGTATTCCGGGGGCGTATTGGCCGCCGGGCGCTTTCGATTATTTCAATATTTACCGCGACGGTGTTTTATTAGCCGGCGGGATAACCGGAAATGAATATATCGATTATCCCGCGATTCAGGGCTGGTACACCTATGGCTTAACCGCGGTGAACTCTTCAGGCGAAAGCGACATTGCAGAAGGAGGCATCGTTTACTGCGGTTCTCCTTACTTATATATGATACCTTATCAGTGGTTTGAAATACGGGATATTGGGATCAATACCGGAATAACCGGTGATGATCAGAATTTAGGACCTTTCGATATCGGTTTTGGCTTCCCTTGGTACAGCGCAAATTATGATGAAATCCGCATATGTTCCAACGGATGGTTATCCTTCACTTCGGCCTCTACTACTTATAACAACACCTTCATCCCCGATCCCGCACCGCCAAATGACTTGATAGCGCCCTATTGGGATAATTTGGATCCATCTCAACATGGCGCGGTCTATTATTATCAACACACTGCGGATAACCGGTTCATCGTGGAATTCGACAGCGTAGCGCAGTCCGACCAGAATATAACCGGCGAATATTTCACATTCCAGGCAATCTTATATAGCGACGGCAGCATCAGATTCATGTATAAGGCGATAGAACCGGGGAATATGTCTCCCTTCCCTTCAGCCACCGTCGGTATAGAGAATGACGCCGGCGTTATTGGAATACAAACCACTTACAATGGATCAGGACCTTTGGAGCCGGAATCTCATTCAGGAATATTGATATTTCCTCTATTCTGCCCCCCCCCGCAGGTGAATATTGGATTAACTCCCGCGGCGACTCCCATACAGATACCCGCTTCCGGCGGAAATTTCGAATTCAATGTGGAAATCTGGAATTTGGAAAACTATGTTTTACCAGCCGACGCCTGGATTATGACCACCTTGCCATCAGGTCATTCTTATGGACCCCTGCTCGGCCCAATCAGCTTGAACTTAAATCCCGGCTCCTCGGTGAACCGCGACCGCATTCAATCAGTGCCCGCTTCCGCTCCCGCAGGTGATTATACATACGAGGCGTATGTTGGATTATATCCCAATTTGATATATGATGAAGATTCCTTCCCGTTTGAGAAACTGCCCGCTGGCGAGGGCGGAAGCGCAGTCCAAGAATGGTTCAACTGGGGCGAACCTTTCCCCGGCGAGATTATCGCCGATAATACTCCGTCGGAATATAAGCTGTTAAGCGCTTATCCCAATCCCTTCAATTCTAAGACAGTTATCAGTTTCGAGCTGCGAGATGCGGGAGAAGTGAGTTTGATTATTTATGATATTCAGGGGCGGGAGGTGCAGTCATTGGTCAATGGTCATTTGTCATCAGGACCGCATGAAGTGGTGTGGGATGCGGGGGGATTAGCCAGCGGGGTGTATTTTGTCAAATTGGAAACCGGCGGGTTGATACAGACGAAGAAGATGCTGTTACTCAAATAGTGAATTTAGAATAGAGAATAGTGAATGAGGATATGTGATATGTGGTATTTGATATATGATATGTGAAAAAGCATTCGAACGCGGAAATCGGAATTAACAAGGATAGACAGGATTTTTTGATATGAGATTTGAGATTTGAGATTATAAATTTGCGAATCTTTTCACCGTTTACTGTTCACTGTCGACTATTTCCAAAGTTAAAAGACGCTTATGAAAATCAAGTATATCTATTTGGCATATATTATATTCATCATAAATTCCGCTTATACGCAGCCAAGTGTCTTATGGACGAACACTTATGGGGGAATGGGAGATGATTCCGGTCATAGTGTGTGTCAGACTTCTGACGGAGGGTATGTAATTGCTGGATATACCGAATCCTTCGGCGCTGGCAATGCTGATGTGTATTTATTGAAAACGGATGCAGAGGGGAATCAATTATGGTATCGCACTTTCGGCGGTGTCGATGACGACTATGGCGAGAGCATTCAGCAGACTTCCGATAGCGGTTATATTATCGCGGGATATACCGATTCATTGGGGGCTGACGGATATGATATTTATTTGATTAAAACCGATTCCTCCGGTAATCTGCAGTGGGAGCGGACTTATAATTTTCACGGAAATGATTGGGCATATTGTGTCCGGCAGACTTCAAACGAAGGTTATATCATCTGCGGATACACCGATTCCATCGGCGCGGGTTATCTGGATGCATTAATGATGAAAACAGACTCCGCCGGCGGACAGTTATGGTATCATACTTACGGAGGAGCAAGCTGGGATAAAGCTTTCAGCGTCGAAGAGACCTGTGATAGCGGTTTCGTCATCGGCGGATATACATATTCCTATGGCGCAGGCAGTTCCGACTATTATCTCATAAAAACCGATTCACTGGGTAATCAACTGTGGGATAACACTTACGGAGAAACCTGTTTAGAAGAAGGAATGAATGCTAAGCCGACCGTTGACGGCGGCTATATCATCGTGGGAAGAAGCGAGATATATGGAGCAGGCAACACGGCAGTCTATCTGGTGAAAACGGATTCGGCTGGCTGTTTATTATGGGAACAGTATTATGGCGGCGGTTATTGGGATATAGGATTCTCTATCCAACAAACGACTGATGAAGGATTCCTTATCGCAGGGCGGATTTCAACTCTATCAAACGAAGAACACGATCTATACATTTTAAAAACAGACTCAGCAGGTCTGCAGCAATGGTTTATCACTATAGGCGGCGGGGGACCTGACGCCGGTTTTAGCGCTGCGGAAACTTCCGACGGATGTTATATTATTGCGGGCGAAACTTCATCGTTCGGAGCCGGCCGCTATGATGTTTATTTGGTAAAAGTGGATGCAGATAGTCTGATTACTTCAGTTAATACTCCCGGCTTTAAAATGAATCATACCGATATATCTCTCACAGCAACTCCCAATCCCTTCAATTCTAAGACGGTTATCAGTTTCGAGCTGAAAGATGCGGGAGAAGTGAGTTTGATTATTTATGATATTCAGGGAAGAGAGGTGCGGTCACTCGTCACTAGTCACTTGTCATTAGGACCGCATGAAGTGGTATGGGATGCGGTGGGATTGACCAGCAGGGTGTATTTTGTGAAATTACAAACGGGAGATTTTTCCGAAACGCAAAAAATCCTTCTTATGAAATGATATTCAGAAAAAGGCTGCGGTTTTTCGCCGCAGCCTTTTTACGGTTTAATGAAAACGCCCGCCTTATGTCATACCTTCCGCAGAATCATCTGTCCGCCGATTTACTCAAAATTGTCTAATATTGCAACGATTTACATATATTCGTAGTCTATTAAAAAAGAAACTGATTAATTCACCTGCAGACATAAGATTATCCGATTATCCATTTAGGTCAGTAAATCTTATTATTCATTAAGGGCGGGTTAAAAACCCGCCCCTACAATAACCTTTGGTAGGGGCAGGTTTGTAACCTGCCCAATAAATTGGCTGAACAAACTGGATAACCGATAAGATTATCTTGTCGTGTATTAAGAATTCACTATCATGATCAATTCCTTTAGCGTAAAAAAAATAATCAAATTGTTGATCACAGGGCTGCTGATTTGCCAGTTTTTCATTCAGAATCCACCCGCCTTGGCGAACGATAAAAATCTTGAAGCCGCCCGCATCAATGCTCCTATCCGGATTGACGGTATATTGGACGAACCGGTATGGGTATCGGCTGACTGGGCCGGTGATTTTCTGCAGTACGAACCTAATCGATTAGGGGAACCTTCGGAAGAGACTGTTTTTGCTGTTGTCTATGACGATGAAGCGGTCTATTTTGCGGTGAAATGTTATGACAGCAGTCCTGAATTAATCGAAAAGAAGGTCAGGCGGCGCGATTCTATGGACGCAACTGATTGTATATATATCGTAATCGACAGCCGTCATGATAAATCCACCGCCTTTTGCTTCGCCCTCAGCGCCGGGGGGACGATGTGCGATTACTATTTTTATAATGATGATCAATTCGATGACTCCTGGGATTCGGTATGGGAGGGCAGGACTTCTGTCGATCAATCAGGATGGAACGCGGAATTTAAGATTCCATATACTTCACTCAGGTTCGCTCCTGCGGCAGAATATACCTGGGGATTGAATATCTCCCGCGAAATCGCCCGCAAGAAAGAGGAAGTCCGATGGGTAGTTTACTCCAGAGAGACAGCGGGTGAAGTATCCTTATTCGGAGCAATCAACGGTATCAAGGACATTCCTCAGCCTTTCAATTTGGAAATTCTGCCCTATGCGAAGACAAAATATTCCAGCACAGCGGATGAAACGGGATTTGACAGCGGGGCGGGACTGGATTTGAAATACAGCCTCAATTCCGGATTCATCATCGACGCCGCAGTCAATCCCGATTTCGGGCAGGTGGAAGCCGATCCCGCTATTTTAAACTTAGGGGTATATGAAACTTTCTATCCCGAAAAGCGCCCCTTCTTCCTCGAAGGCGCATCGCTATTCGATACTCCTTTCATGCTGTTTTATTCCCGCCGTATCGGTAAAAGTCCGGGATATTATGATATCAGCGATGATGCGGAGATAGTTTCAGAACCGGATAACACCACCATATTAGGCGCGGTGAAGCTCACCGGTAAAAATGCCAAAGGTTTATCCGTCGGATTGATCGAAGCGGTCACCGGGCGGGAGTATGCTGAAGTGGAACATGAAGGCGGCGGCCGTGATAACGAACTAATCGAACCCTGCGCTAATTATTTCGCGGCGCGGGTGTTGAAAGATATTTGGGAGGGGAATTCTTCTATCGGCGGGATGGCAACGGCGATGAACCGGGAAGCGGGTATGTCGGCATATACCGGCGGCTTAGACTGGAATCTGAATCTGTGGGACAATGATTATAAATTCAGAGGGCAGGCGGTCATATCAGAGCGCGGCGATAATCAGAAAGAGCGGGATTCGGGATACGGCGTAACTATGGACTTTGAAAGGCAGGAAGCGGAACATCATTTCTTTGAAATCGGATTCACCGCCAAATCGCCGGATTTTTATATAAATGATTTGGGCTACACAAGCCGCAATGACATTATTGAATTGGAACCGGATTACTGGTTCAGGCATAAGGAACCCTGCGGAATCTTCCGCCAGATATGGTTTGGATTAGGGCCTTGGATAAGCTGGAACTATGACGGGGTACAGTTATCAAAGGGCGGCGGATTTTGGGTCAACCTTCAATACCGCAATTATTGGTGGACTAATTTCGGCGCTCATTACAACTTTGAGTGTTATAGTGATTTGGAAACACGCGGAGGGCCGCTTATTAAGCCTCCGGAGAATTGGGGATTTTGGTACTGGGGAAGCACCGATCAGTCGAAAAAAGTTTATGGCACAATCAACTTTTGGGGCGGAAAGAACGCCTCTAATTCTTGGTGGGAAGGTGTGTATACCGGATTAGTGTTCAGACCGATGGACAGACTTGAAACCTCCGTAAGCGCCTGCTATGAACGGATGTTCGATGAGAATCAATGGGTGGACAACATCGATGATGACAACGCCAGCACCCATTATGTTTTCGGACGGTTGTTGCAGAAATCCGTCAATTTAACCCTGCGGGGAAGTTATAATTTCTCCAGAGATATGAGCCTGCAGTTGTATGCCCAGCCTTTCAACGCTGTGGGAGATTACAAGGAATATGTCGAATTGGCGGAACCCGGAACTTACACTTTCAAGCCCTATAACCTGGAGGATGATTACGATTTCAACTGGAAGAATTTGAACTTCAATGCGGTATTCAGGTGGGAATACGCTCCGGGCAGTACTATTTACTTAGTATGGAGCCGGGGGATGTCGGAATATGCGGAAGGCGGTCAATATGTGGACTTCGATTTCGCCGGCAACTTCTACGACTTAGCCTGCCTCAAGCCCGATGATATCTTCCTGATAAAGGTTAATAAGTGGTTTGATTTTTAGGTTATCGTTTTTGGAATCACTGAAAGGACTGATTTTCACTGATTACACTGATTTGTGCATTTTAGAGTTAGCATAAACAGTCCGGTTTCTCTAAAATTTTAGAATATAATCGTAATTTACTGGCAGGTCACACCCGTTTAAAGCGTGCAAGACCTGCCAGAACTAAAACATTTTTCTGTGCTCGGACTTTGATTCTCGGTTCTCGGTGCTTGGATTTAATTCTTCCTAATTTCATAAAACAAACTCGATTCATCCACCTCCTCAATCTTAACCTCCGCCACCAGTCCCATTGTGAGCCTATTAAAATCATCGCGGCGGATAGTCGACGCTTGGAAACCGTCCTTACATACTATCACTCCGTCTTTAGTTTTTGCGTAATCGATTCCGCCCAATAATCCCGCTTCGGACTGAGTTTGAAACCATTGCAGGCGGTGATTCCAGAACTTATCGGAATAGCTGGAGAACAGGGCGGTTCCGCCGGGTTTTATCAAACGGAAAGCTTCATGAATCAGCTTCTTCTGATCGACCTTGAAAGCGGAAATACCGTTCTGGATGCAGAACACCATATCGAAGGCGCCGGTTTTGAATCCGGTCAGGGCGGCGTCCATCAACAAAAGATGACAATCATTACATTCCTTCAATATCGCATTGCCCATCGCTATATTTGAATAGGAGGTATCAATACCGATTACCATACCCGCTTTATCGATGAAATCCGGCAGGACTCGGCCATAGCCGCAGCCGAGTTCAATTATTCTATCTCCTGTATTGACTTTACGAAGAATATACTCGGCTTCCGCCCGGAGGTATTGTACGACTCTTGGCGAAGCCAAATCATAGACCCGCTTCAGTTTATCGGCGGATAATTTTTCGGAATAATATCCCAAAATAGTTTTTTCTTATAGCCTTATTAATTCAAGAATTTAACCCGCTGTACAGCGGGATGTACAGGATAAACAGGAAAAGTCTTTTATTTTTAAAATCATATAGTCAAATATTCAGATTCGGATTTTGAATTTTAAATCCTGAATATCCTGTATATCCGTAGTTAATTTATGAATGATTCAGGTTAATTCTCTTTCTGTTCCGGCAGTCCGCTGTATAGCGGATTGGCTGCTATTAGTCCGCCTATCGGCGGATGACCTGCCGCAACAATTAATACCGTTCACTGTTCACCGTTTACCGTCAACTGTCGATTCTTCTAATTGCCCCGCTTAATAACTGCCGACAGGATATATGCGCCGCCGGCGATGATGATGATTGTAGGGCCGCTGGGGAAATTGACCGCATAACTCAGCCACAAACCTATAGTTATGAAGATAGCCGATAAAATCACCGATAAAATCATCATCCGTTTTAGTTTAGTGGTGAATTGTCCCGCCACCGCCGCCGGAATGGTCAATAGGGCTATCACCAACACGATCCCGACAATCCGCACCATCAGCACCACCGTTAATGCGGTCAAAACTAACAGCATGATGAAATAGAAATCTACATTGAGACCTTTCAGCCGGGCGAATTCTTCATCAAAACATACCGCTTGAAGATTATTGAAGAAAAACAATCCCGCCGCTGAAATGAGGATATCAAGCGCCATAATCAGCCATAAGTCCGTTTTTGCAATCACCAGGATATTACCGAATAAGTAGCTCATGGGATCGACATATCCCGGCGTCAATGTTAAAAAGATCAGTCCCAGCGCCATTCCGACAGCCCATACTGCGCCGATAATTGTATCCTCCCGCTGGCGGGCGCGCAGGCTGACATAACCTATGATTATAGCTGATAACAATGCGGTTAAAACCGCGAACAGCATGGGATGGCACCATTTCAGACCATAATTGCCCTGCAGGAATAATCCCAAACCGATACCGCCTAATATACTGTGGGAGATAGCTCCCGCCATATAGGAAATTCTTCGCACAACTACATAAGCGCCGACTATACCGAAGGCAACGCTTGAAAGCAATCCCATCGCTAAGGCGTAACGCAGGAAGGGGAAATCCGGATTCACCAGCGCATGGAAAAAATCTGTCATCCAAGCATCCTTCTTTAACCGCAGTTCAAATCATGGCGGATGAGTTTCATATCCTGGTCGAACAGATGTTTGACCGCATCTCCGGTGATTTCGCTGGTGGGATGAATTCTGACTTCGCGGTTGACGCATAGGACGCTGTTGATTTTTTTAGCCACGAAACTCAGTTCGTGAGATACCATCAATACCGTAATCCGCTTATTCAACTCACTGATAATATTGGATAATTTATCTTCGCTATGAACATCGATGTTAGCGGTGGGTTCGTCTAATAATAACATATCCGGTCCGCCGGCGATAGCTCTGGCGATTAACACTCTTTGACGCTGACCGCCGGACAGCGATGAGAAGGGGTATTGCGCTATATCGGTGATATCGAGCTCTTCCATCGCTTTTGCTACAGCTTTACGGTCGGCTTTATTGAAATGTCCTCCTATGCGGGCTCCCAGTCTGCCCATGAACACCACATCCGAGACCGTGATGGGAAAACGCTGGTCAAATTGTATATGTTGAGGGGAATAGCCGATTTTCCGGCGGACTTTCTGAGGGTCTTCCCCGAAAACCTCGATCTTTCCTTTCACGGGATACAGCAATCCCAGTATAAGTTTCAATAATGTGGTCTTGCCGCCGCCGTTAGGTCCTACAATATAGACGAATTCCCGCTCTGCGATAGTGAAATTCACATTCTTGAGAATGGGAACACTCCCGTAAGCGAAGGACACATCGGTGAATTTTATGACGGTTTCATTCATTGGATCTATGATATTCGATTTTCGATACTCGATTCTTGATTTAAATAAATGTAAGTTTTTTCTTGGAAAAAAGAAAATTAATATTATCCATCCTGGTTTCCGCCGTTAAATGTTGATACTCCGAAATCAGGAGTTTCTATAACTGACTCCAAACAAAATTAAGTTACTCACTCATCATTTTGAACTTTTAACTTCTTGGGCGGGTTAAAAACCCACCCCTACATCCCCCCTAATTCCCCGCGACCACCCTATAAAATCTTTTACCCATATTGACTGCTCCTGCATCAATCCAGCTCGTGTCCGGCGGGAAAATTGTGAAGGCGGGAAGCCCTGCAGGAAGGAAATAGGGTATGGTATCGGTGAATATTTGATAATAATCCGCCCCGGCGATGGGAAGCCAATGCAGTATCACATCGGGATAGGATAAAGTAATCGACAAAGCGGGAGAGGAAGGATTGGATTGATTACGGTAAAATTTTATGCCCCCCTCTGCTTTGCCAATGAATAAATCCAAATCATTATCATTATCAATATCGTAAAAATAAACTACAGACCAGTATTCCTCCAAACCTGCGAATTCTTCGGTCACTAATTCAAAATTAGCGGAATTCGGCGTCCCGGTATTCTCATAATATCTTATCCCATATCCAAGACCTCCCGATGTTGTGAATAAATCATAATCTCCATCGTAATCATAGTCAACAAAATGTTGACTAATATCACTGGCATAACTAATATTCTGATAATTTTGAGTCATTAACTGAAAATTTGGTGTAAAAGGATTTCCTATATTCTGATAATAATATATAGTGCCGTCGCCGCCATAAGAAGTTCCCACGAATAGATCTAAATCTCCATCATCATCAATATCAACTAATTGAGGAATAATAGGTAAAAGAAAACCTGTTATATATTGAAATTCGATCAAACGCATATAAGGTTCCTCCGGTGTGCCGATATTTTCATAGTACGAAATGAAGGGTTCTTCCATGAAATATATATTCCCCAAAAGCAGATCGTAGTCGCCATCAGAATCAAGGTCGCCGAAACATGGTCTGTTGGCGTTTCCGGTCGAAATGTTACAAAAAGTATCATCCTCATATAAAAACGCCGGACTGCCGGCCGTTCCGATATTCCTGACCAAAGGAAAACTGAAACCGGATCTTCCCGGTATCAAATCGCCGTCCCCGTCATCGTCAATATCGACAATAACCGGTTTGCAGGGTCCACCGACATCGAAACATAAGTAATTATCGGTAATATGAACAAAATCATACTGTTCCGGCGTCCCTTGATTCTCGTAGAAAGCCACATTGCCCTTGAAATACTGATTACTTCCGAAAGCGGTTCCCATCCCCACGAAAAAATCGTAATCATCATCACCGTCAATATCGCAAAATGTTGGTGTTGAGTATCCTGTTACAGAAATACCGGCGAAATGATCGGTCATGAATATGAAGTTATAATTTAAGCTGTCACCCTCATTTCTATAATATGATATTTCACCATCATCATCTCCAAAAAATAAATCATAATCATTGTCATTATCTATATCACAAAGTGATACTTTAATCCAGTCTACATAAGATGGATAATCAATTAGTATTATTGGTTCGTTATATTCCCAAATTTGCGGAGTTCCATTATTTAAATATAAAAATATATCGCCATTAATATCAGCAGCAAATAAATCATAATCGTCATCTGAATCAATATCAGTAAAATTTACACTTGTAATATTAAAATTTTGTATAAGAGTATCTTCAATTAATTCGAATTGATAACTGGAAGGTGTACCAATATTGATAAACAAATTCGGATAATATGAAGTTGTTATATATAAATCTAAATCACCATCAGCATCTAAGTCAACGAAATTCAGTTTTGTCATACCACCATAAATATTAAGAGAATCGAAATTAAAAGTAATGAATGAATAATTTGGATAGAAAATATCTCCAATATTTTCCAAATAAATCAAATTACCTCCCCCATCACCAATAAATAAATCAAAATCACTATCTGCATCAATATCTGCAAATTCCGGTGTTGAATATGCATTCCCACCATACCAAGGAGCAAAAGGACTCCAATCTTCTATATTCAAAGGAATGCCTTCTATTTCAAGATTAAAGTTTTCTCCCTGGGCGAAGGCTAGAGAGAAAAGCAAAAATATTATAATCATAAGTTTCATAATTCAAATCACCCAATTTCGCTGTTAATAAAATAAGGGCGGGAATATATCCCGCCCTTTACTTTTTAGCTTACTTTATCAAAAGCATTTTACTTATACGGTTGTAATTCTTCCCGCTGATTTGTCCCTTGGCGGTGAATTTACAGAAGTATAATCCGCTGGTTACAGGGACACCGTCGGCGGAAATCCCGTTCCATACAATTTTGTGATATCCCGCCTGCTTCAAACCCTCCTGCAAAACAAGTACTTCCTGCCCTTGAATGTTATAAATAGTCAGCTTTATTTCCGACATCTCTGGCAGTTCATATTTGATTGTAGTGGTCGGATTGAAGGGATTGGGGTAGTTCTGATGAAGGGCATATTCTACGTGAATCATAGCATTGACTGTTTTATCCACTTCTAATACATTGAAACATGCTGATATATTCGATAATAATGTATCGAATTGCATAGTCGGCAGCCACATTCCGTAAGTGTAAGAGAGGGGATTAACATCGATTTCGCATCCCGCTTCCGCCGGGAAAGCTAAATATACGGTTTTAAATCCGTTATCATATAAGATGCCTTGATAACTTCCATAATAACCGCCTTGGAAGCAGGCGGTTCCGTTTCCGGGTGTGAAACAATCGGGTTTGATTTCATCCTGTTCCATTCCATTCTGCAGGCAGTATAAAGCGTATGGAGAGAGCGCGAATGACCCGGAAACGGGATTGTTGGTAACACCATAATAGACCGTATCCGGCGGTAGATTTGGATACCAGGGGTCATTGGCGAAACCGGATATTCCCAGATAATCATGGGCGAAATCTCCGGGATTGAAACCGCCGAACTGGGGCAGATTATTACCGGCGAAATAATCTTGATCGATATACAATAGTGCGCCGCCGATATCGAGAAACTGCGCGAAAGGCGAATCTCCCCCGCTATAAGCCGGAATCAGACCGCTCCCATCCCCAATTACAATCATCGTATTCCATCCATTTAAAATCACCGAAGCGTCGATCCCTTTATGTTCATCCGCATCCCAGATTTCCGGGACATAATCGTTCTCTTCGAGAAAACTAATATAAGGATACTCCCTTTCGGCTCCCAAATTATCGAACACTAATAAAACATCGGTGAAAGGATTTTCCGGGGATAAAATGGTGAAGGATTTTGCGGCGGATTCATATTCCAATCCGGTCTCATCGATGGTGTGAATCCAATAGACGATGTCGTCATCGATACTGCCGTTAATGACAATATCCGCACCGTATATCCCGCCGCTTTCATCGGCAAGTTGAATCCGCTGTTGATTGGTATGGTTCACTTCATATACCAGTTCGGCGAAGTCCTGGGGAGTGAATCCAGCGCCGTCATCGGTTAGAGTACAGGTAATATGAAACGGCCCATTTGTATCATAAGTATCCGGCTGTTGTTTGATATTTTCCGCGATGATTGGCATCCCCCAGGGATATGTCACCCACAACCGCATCTGCAATTCAACTATGGAGACGGCGAAGTTGGCGCTGTAAGCTCCCCAGGGATTACTGCACCAAAGGCCTCCGAACCAAGTATAAGTGTAACCGGTACTGGTCACGGATTCAGCCAGAGGTTTGGCGCTTGAAGAGTTTTTCGCTAATGCGATTCCGAACATGACCGGCTGAAGACCGCCGGAAATTCCCACAAGGAAATCCTGCGGCAGAGGCAGTGTTACCCACCCCCCGGTTTCGATTATATAAATCGGTGAAGGAACAGTGATCAAATCACCGATGGGACAGGGCGCGCCGTAATTGCGCGGAGGCGCATATCCGTTGAAAAATATCGTTGAACAGGCGGGATTATATTCGGCGGCGAAAGCGGTGACACTGCCGGGAGTGTCCCACATAGTTTCAATATATTTCACCGAACAGGAAACCGGAATTTCAAACACTACGAAGAAAGTATCGCCGGCGTCACCTGCGAATAACACCGGACCCGGCCAATCTCCCACATGGCTTAAACAGTGAATTTCGTCGGTTTCCTCGATAAATTCAGCGTTGTCTGAAGTTGAGGCTTCGCAGCACAAACTCACTGGATGGAGGGGCGATGATAAAATAATTATTATCGACAGAAGAATAATAATCTTAAAACTATTCATCAGATATTTCGATGATCAAAATTGTCATATTCAGTTCACACGGAAAAGCACAATACCTACCGATGCGGATAATCCGTTGAAAAGCGGATTTGTGATGACAGATATTAGTATTTTCAACAATTATAGTTTAATACCTATGAAATTAGTTCAAGATGATGAAAATATCAACTTTTTGTATCATTTTTTTCGGAATCTATACCAGTGTTCGATTAACATTGATCAGAAGGTATTCGCATCGTACCAATCAGATATTTTTATATTTTTCATTATTTTGATAAATATAGAAATAGACCTATAATAATGGTGGTTTCCTTATATAATTGTCAGGGTAGGCGGGGGATTTATCCCCCCGCACAATTTGTCGGGGGACAAGCCCCCGACCTACCATTTTCTGATTTTCTAATCAGCAAAAAATCGAATTTACGATGTAAAACAACGATATTGGGACACTACCATATTTATATTGTTAAGTAAAAATGCTTCGCCCCTACTTCTTGGGAAAATTCACTTCCTTAGCCGGAGCCGGCGGGTCTTTGGGAATTTCCATCGGCTCTTCCTTCATTTTCTTCTTCAAATAGTTGATAGCGGCGTCGAGCTGAGGATCTTTGCCGGACAGCACCGAACCGGGATCGTTTATCACTTCGTAATCGGGATAAACTCCGGGACCTTCAATCAGCCACTTACCCTTCTCATCGCCGGTCAGTCCGTAACCGGTGAATTCCGGGACGGTGAACCATGCCTTGTCATTCAAGGACTTGTCGCTCCTAATGCCAACCCATCCTCCCCAGGTGCGGGTGCCGAAGACGGGGCCTAATTCGATCATTTTAGCGCCTTGGGTGAAAGTTTCGCCGTCGGAACCGGTTTCGCCGTTGCAGATGATGGCGTAATGACCGTAAAAAGCGGAGAAAGGTCTGACCCGCGGCGCGCCTCTGCGAGCTCTTTGAGTGCTCCATACTTTACGGTTCAATTCGGATAACAGCATGGTGGCGACATTTCCACCGCCGTTATATCTGACATCGAGTATCATCGCATGTTTATCAGCCTGCGGATAATACTGCCGGCCGAATTCCTGCAGACCGTTGATCATCATATCCGACAGATGGACATAGCCGATCTTACCGTCCGAAGCCTTCGCCACATAATCGCGGCGGCTCTTCACCCAATCCTGATAACGCATCTCATATTCATCGGATACAGTTTCCACCAGCACATCGCGGGCGCCTTAACTTGAAGGTTTGCTATTCAAAGTTAAAATCACCTGTTGACCGGCTTTGTTCTGCATTAATTCCAGATAGTTTTTAACGGTATTTGTGGGAACTCCATCGATGGCGGTGATATAATCACCGGCTTTGGCGCCGGCATCGGGTGAAGCAAGCGGCGATACCCAATCGCTGTCGGTCATATCCGGGGCGATAATTTTGTCGATCTTGAAATAACCGGATTTATCCCGGCTGATATCCGCGCCGAGCAGTCCTATACTAATTGTTTTAGGATATTCTATATCTCCTCCGAAAATATATGCGTGCCCCACATTCAACTCAGCTATCATTTCGCCGATTAAATCGTTCATCTCCGAACGGCTGGATATGCGGTCGATCAACGGTTCATAATGTTTCAAAACTTGCGGCCAGTCGATACCGTGCATATTGGACACATAGAAGAAATCCCTTTGAATGCGCCAGGCTTCCCCGAGCATCTGCTTCCATTCATCCCGGGGATTCAGTTCTACACTCCAGCCTGCAAGTTTCACATGCGGATCATCATCATCTTCGCCCTTCGGCGGTTCCGTTGTGCCTGCATCCATTCTGATGAAACTTGAACCCTGCAGGACTACCACAACCTTGGCGTCATCTGAAATATCGAATCCGTCGATACCACTCATCACTTGATAATGTTCACGGTCATCGAATTTATAAAGGTTGAGGTTAAGCTGTCCTCTTTCATCGTCATCGGGCTGCATCCCTTTATTATCCCGCGACAAGTAATACAGCATCCCTTCCGCCGCCTGTAGACTGCCAATGTATCCTGAAGGAGCGGGGATTCTGATCATGCGGTTCTGCAGACCTTCCCAGTCGATCTTGACTTCAATTTTCTCCTCTTCTTTCTCTTCTTTTTCCTCTTCATCCTCCTTGTCTTTTTTGTCCTTTTTATCCTTTTTGTCTTTATCCTCTTCCTTCTTTTCCTCGGCCATTCCCAGTAAAGAACTATCGGGGGCGAAAGGAGTTTTACCGTCCGCAGCGAGGACATACATATAAAGGTTGTCAGGATTGTAATATATAAACTGCGAATGATAGATGTTTCTCATGGGGTTGAAGTTACTCTCGGAAACGAAATAGAGATATTTACCTTCAGTATCCCAGGTCGGGAAATAACAGCTGTACATGTGATTAGTGACGATTCGATCCTTTTGGGGATCCACTTCATAGATATGAATTACACCTACCACGGTGTTTTCATAATCGGAATAGGCGAGATAGCGGCTGTCGGGCGACCAGGCGAAATCCCGGATTTCCCAGACATCGGAAGTTTTAACCTTGCGTGATTTCCATTTTTCGGTATCCATTATCCACAAGGTAAAATCGCCGTCGCTGTAAGCGATCCATTTTCCGTCAGGTGAAGGCAGCGCGTGATACAGCCAGATATTATTACCGTCAGTCAGCTGTTTACTGGCGCTTTTAAGGAACGGGTCATATTGGAAGAATTCGTCCTCGCCGGAAGCGTCGGTAATAGTGATTACTTTATTATCCAGGAAGAAGGGATATTTCGCCCGGCTCTGGAAATTTTCGGTTAATCTTCTGATTAAAGGCTGGCGGCTCTTGGTGGGCACATTGAATAACTGCCCCCGCGCGGCTATCACCATCCAGCTGCCGTCTTTATTCAAATCGAACCAGTTGATATACTCACCGGGATTAATCAGATGGTTTCGAGCGGGTAACCTTTCCGAGGGAAGTTGAATATCAATCTTGGAATAATCACCGGTTTTAGTGTCATACTTCCATATATCCATCGCCAGCTGATATACGATGACATCTCCTCCGCAGCTGGGCCAGCGGGCGTCATAGTCCTTATGAAAAGTATGCTGTTTTTGGCCGGAACCATCCGGATTCATCGACCAGATATTCTTATTTCCGGTGGAATCGCTGAGGAAATATATCCTATCGCCGATCCACATAGGATATGAGCTATGCCCCAGGTAAGTGGAAACCGGCTTTTTGCCGTATTTTCCCCGGTTCAAATCCGCCACCCAGATTTCATCGTTCATACCGCCCTTGTAATGTTTCCAAGTAGCGTAATTGCGGAATCTCTGCTGATAGGCTATCCGGCTGCCGTTGGGTTCAAAGGTCACTAAAGTGGCTTTATCCAAGCCTAAAGACTGCGGATAATCGCCGTCTATGGAAACAGTATAGACTTGTGACACAGGTTCGCCGGAATAGGCGTAAGTGCGGTACATCACCCTGTCATCCGGAGTCCAGTCAACTATATTATCCCAGGCGGGATGGTAGGTAAGCCTTTTCGGTTCGCCGCCGTCAACCGGGATGATATAAATATCTTGGTTGCCATCGTAGTGGGCGCCGAAGGCGATCCATTTGCCGTCAGGCGAAAATTTACCATAGCGTTCCTCGCCGTCATGAGTGGTCAGCCGGCGGGCTATACCGCCGTTCAAAGGAGCGATCCATAAATCCTCCTCCGAAGTGAACACCACCTTGTCGCCATAGACATCAGGGAATCTTAAAAATCCCTGATCTTCAGCGTAAAGGAACGCTGTAATCAGTAAGATAAATGTGAAGAATAAAAAAATACGCAGGCTGTGCATGAGTATCTCTCTCTTTGATACTTGATATTGATTAGATATATTTACAGCGAAAATAAGTTTGCAGGTTGACAAGTTCACAAGTTATAATAAACGACATTGTTAATTGTCTTTTAGTTGTGTTGGAACTGCGCCTATTTATAGCGTATCATCCAATAGATTAGAACTTGGTAAACTTTGCGCCTCCTTCGTGAACTTTGTGGTTAGAATTGAAAAAGAGAAACCTCAAAGAACACCAAGAATACACAGAGGACACAAAGATTAATGTCATCTATTATAAAAAATCCGTTCTGACTGTCCAATGTACTGCGGATTTCGCCGCGGCGGTATAAATATTTATCCCATCATACTATAAGACTGATAAAACTATATAAAAGTTACTCATCGTCTATAATTTTTTGTTACATTTTAATTCTTATAAAAAATCACTATCACCATCATTTTGGCAAGTCCGCTGTGCATTGGACGCATCCAGAATCGGAACATTGTCATCCATTCCGACCGATTCCAGAGAAGCCGGAATGACGGGTTAAAATCTTCTTATGGAATTTAAATATTTACTCAGACAAAACATCGAGGCGCCAGATATTGTAAATCCCATAGCTTCACTCAAATCAAACCGGCTTTATAAAGCAGTGTTTGATTCGATAGTATATTAGCAGTCTCATCATCGGCTATGATTCGGCCTTTATTCATCACCACCGCCCGGTCCGCCATACTCTTCAACCTGTCCAAATCGTGGGTGATCATCACTTGAGTTCCGCCGATAGACTTAAGCAATTCAACAATCTCCCTTTTTCCTCTTGGATCCAATCCGCTGACGGGTTCGTCCAATACCAATATTTCCGGCCGCATCGCTAAAACAGCGGCGATACTTGCCCGCCGTTTTTCACCCCAGCTTAAATGATATGAACCGCGCTTGGAATTATCCAGCAGACCCACCCGCTTCAGGCAGTCTTCCGCAATATCGCGCACTTCCGATTCATTCAATCCCATATTTCTGGGCGCAAATGCTATGTCATCGTAGACAGAGGGACAAAATAACTGATCATCGGGATTTTGGAACACTAACCCGATTTTCCGGCGGATTGTTTTCAGGGTTTTTTTCTCAAGCGGGATTCCATCTATGATGACCTTTCCTTCTCCCTGTAAAAGACCGTTAAAATGTAATATCAATGTGGATTTTCCGGCGCCGTTAGCTCCGATAATTCCGACCCGCTCGCCGGAATCAATTCGGAGGGAGATGTCATGTAACGCTTTCGTTCCATCCGGATAAGTGTAAGATAGATGCTCTATTTGTATTACAGGTATCACTCAAACGCTCCATAATCTTATCAGAAGCAAAGCGGCAAGACCGATTATAAGCGCGGCTGAATCTTTCAATATCAGAGGTTTTTTATCAACAATCAACAATTGTCCATCCCATCCCCTGGCGCACATCGCCAGATAGACCCGCTCGCCTCGTTCGTAGCTTCTCAGAAATAATATCGCCAGCAGATCGCCTATCACTTTCGCATGAATTAAGCTCCGGCCTCGGAAAAGTCTGGATACCAGCGCCCTCTGCATCCTTTCAGCTTCATCGATTATCACGAAGATATAACGGTAAAAGAAGCTCAACATGTTTATCAACACTATTGGAAACCGGAAAGCGCTCAGGCTTTTCAGAGTATCGTCGAAGCGGGTGACGGAGTTCAATAATATTAATGTTATGATGGAAATGAAAGCTTTGACCAGCACATTCCAGAATAGAAGCCAGCGGTTCATCATTAAATCCGGACTATCATTGAATCGAAAAACGGTCTCACTTGTTTCGGTGAATGGTATAAATAAAGCGATAATCAATACGAAAGGTATTATCACCAGCGATTTTCTCAAGACATGAAGGATTGGAATTTTTGATATGGTTAGAATAGCTATTAATATGAGGAAGTATAAAAAAAATGCGCGGATGTGATAAATCGGAGTGCTGACGCAGATAAGTATCAAAGAAAAGAAAAATACAATCTTCACCCGGCTGTCTATTCTATGAACCGGGCTGTCAAGATTGGAATATTTATCAATGAAATCGTGGTGCATATAAAATTCAGGATCCGCATTGCTTTTTTCGCGCGATATATCCGGTAAGCAAGGCGAGTCCAAAGACGAGTAGAGTGCCGGCGATTCCGGCGGCGCCGACAGCGATTTTCTCATTGGAAATACCGGGAAAGACATAATCCGGCGCGGGAGAATTCTGCCATACTTCAGCTCCATCGGCTTCATTCAGGAAACCCAGGTCTTCGGCGGTCTTCTCCAGTCCGTCAGGATGCTGGGAAGCGAACTGGGATAAGAGAAAGGCTGTCAGCAGGGCGAGGATAAGCCCTGCCGCTATGAAATATTTGTATTTCATAATTTAACTCCGCTGATTAGTCCGGTATTGGAATAGGATCTATTGAAATCCATCACATCGGGGCGGTATTTCATCACTAAAGACACTACCGCTGCGGTGATGAACGCTTCTCCCACCCCAATAATCGCATGAATTCCCGCCATAGCGGGGAGCACAAGTTTAAGAGGAGTGATGCCGGAAAACGCTAATTCCAAAGAACAGAAAACGGAAGCCAAGACAACCGACATCCAGGCGGAAATAGAAACAGCTGTTATATTCACTGCGGGATTTTTGGGGAGCAGTTTCCGCAATCCGGTGAAAATATAATATCCGCTGAAACAGCCTATCACACCCATATTGAAAATATTAGTCCCTAAAGCGGTGATCCCTCCGTCAGCGAAACCGAGGCATTGGACAATTAGGACGATGGAAATGATGAGACAGCCGGTCAAGGGTCCTAACAGCATTGCGGCTAAAGCGGCTCCGAGAAAATGACCGCTGGTGCCGCCGGCGACAGGAAAATTGACCATTTGGGCGGCGAAGATGAAGGCGGCGGTCACTCCGATTAAAGGGATATATCTGTCCTCAAGTTTCTTTTTAGCTTTCGCCAGAGCTAAACTAATAACTCCGGCTGAAACTGCGAAGCCGGCGGCATTGATCCCGCCGCTTAAAAATCCATCGGGTATATGCATAAGAAAGAATAGTGAATTTAAAATAGTGAATTTATAATGAAAAAAGTCTGCAAGTTGTCAAGTCGGCAAGTCAAAAAAATGTTCGTCATAATAGCCCGGCATTTTAATGCTGGGAGATAATATAGGGTGGATTCTTAACCCACCGTTGTCTGCATTCCCACGCTGGAGCGTGGGAACGAGAAAAAGTCTGCAAGTTTGCATGCCGGATGTAGGGGCGAAGCATTTTAGGGAAAATGATGAAATATTTGAATATGATGGTGAAAATGCTTCGCCCTTACCAGATGTGTTTTCATACTTTTGCAAGAGGCTACTTCTACAATAAAAATGCTTCGCCCTTACTGGAACATACACTAATGCTAATTTAAGCGCCTAAAAGATCTTGTTCCGCTCCTGCGGGATTTGACCTGCTGGCATTTTTCAAGTTTCGGCAAAACCGGACTGCCAAAAGTTAATAATCAAAAGCGGTTATTATAATTCGGAAATAAATTTTCATCTGTATGGGGCAGGAAAAGAGCCGCGGTGTACTCATCCATATAACCGCTTTCGGAACTCAAGTCTATATATGTCATAGCTTTGGCTGTTTGAGCTAATTTTTCCCGGTATTCGGAATATAACAGCGCTAATTCCGCCCCCTTCAATGAAGTGTTGCCTAGATATTGAAATTTCTCCAAATCGATATCGGGGAATAGACCGATAGTGACAGCGTTTCTGAAATCAAGATGCTGTCCGAATCCTCCGGCGGCATATATTTTTTCTATATCTTTGAAATTCAATCCGACATTTTTCAATAAGAGAGAGCAAGCTGAGAAGATAGCGGCTTTCGCCCGTATTATGTTGTCAATGTCATGTTCACTGATGAATATTTCTCTGCCTGAACCGCTTTCATCCGCTTCAACTAACACATATATATTTTCGTTCCCCCGCTTTTGTATTCGCGCATTATCGTCAGATTTATGAAACTTTCCGTCTCTTTGGATAATGCCATATTGGAATAATTCCGATATTAATTCGATTAAGCCGGAGCCGCATATTCTGAGGGGATTTCCGCCGCCGATGACCTGCAGTTTTACTTCTTTCCCTCTGTCAAGCAATTTCACGCCTTCGACCGCTCCTTCAGCCGCCCGCATACCGCATTTGATTCCCACTCCTTCAAAAGCGGGTCCTGCCGAACATGCGCAGCCTATCATCCAATCATCTCCCATCAACACCAATTCACCGTTAGTGCCGATATCAATGAATAAAACGGCCTCCTTGTGCGCATCGATACCGCTTAAACATAATAATCCCGCCGTGATATCGCCGCCGACATAACTACCGACAGCGGGAGAACAATGAATAACAGCATTGGGATTAATCATCAGTCCCAATTCTTTCGCTGATAGCATCGGGACCGTTTTGACCGCAGGAGTATAGGGCGCTATACGGATGTATTTGGGATCGATTCCCAGTAATAGATGCGTCATAGTTGTATTACCGGCGAAAACGGCGGCGAATACATCCTGCGGTGAGATATTTTCCTTCTGTAATAGTTCGCTAATCAATCGGTTAATCGTGCGGATGATCCGGTTTTGCAGTTCTTCCAATCTGCCCGGTTTCTGGGAATAGATGATGCGGGAAATCACATCAGCGCCGCATTCGATCTGGCCGTTGTATGATGAAGCGTATCCAAGAGAATCTCCGGTCGTGAGATTGATTATCTTCACCGCCACAGTGGTGGTGCCGACATCGCAGGCGATACCGTAAATATCTCTTCTTCCCGGACTAATATCGATAATCCTTTTTCCGCTGAGAGTTTGAGTGAAAACGACAGTGATATCTTCTTCTTTTCGGATAATCGCAGGGAGGCGGCGAAGAATATCGATACCGCATTCAATATCATCTACAGCGGGCAGAAAGCGGATAATTTTTTCCCAGTCCGAAAGACTGTCATTAAACCGCAAATCGCCGGATTTTATGGTGACTGCAGAAGCGAGCGGACTAAACTTGGAAGGTTTAATCAACTCAATATGGTGGATTATCTCTGGTGTTTTCTTTTCAGAAGGTATTATGCGGGAAGCGGCGGGGACTTTAATAGTTATATTATCAGAGATTTCAGCTTGGCAGGTGAGAATCAAGCCGTCATCTGCAGTTATACCGGATTTGGTGCATGAACCTTCAATAATCGCCGCAATGCAGGTTTCGCATGTGCCCTGCCCGCCGCATTCGGCTTCCAAATATACTCCGGCGCGATGAATAACTTCAAGTAGATTCTCTCCGGTATCCGCTTCAATCTCAATTTCGTCCGGCAGTATTTTAACGATTAATGGCAAGGCAGGCACCTGTATCAACGCGGCGGCTAATTATTCAGATAATTCTTGATGAACGGGGCTAAATCCGAGGCTTCTTGGGGACCTACAATCACCCTCCAGCCGGGCAGGGCTTCTTCAAGGTCGCCGCTGATAACGGCGACATATCCGGGGATGATTATTTCCCGCTTGTTCACTTTGTTTTCAAGACCGATTTCTTTAACAAATTTGCCGATTTTATCGCCGGAGAATTTACCCGCCGCCCAAGCGGTCAATACGCTCATCCCTTCGCAGTCGGGGATCACCAGCCAAGCGGATATACCGGCGTTCTCTATTTCGCCGGAGATTATGAAATAAGTGAGAGAGAAATTGGTGGTCACAAATATAGGAGAATCGGATTTAGGATCGCCGATGGCGGCGAGCCGGGGATCGACCTGTATAGGTTTTTGCGGATCGGTATAGATATTCTGCCTCAGAGTGTAAAGCGTCAACAACATCTCTTTATTGAATTTCGGCAGGACGATTATACCGCAATATTTGCATATTCCCACAACCGCATCGGCTATAAGTTCACTTTCATCTTCATCATTTATAAACCATATAGCGGGATATCCAAAAGGCTTGAATCCTTTACGCAGGGCGGCGCGGCGCATGATGGTGTTTCCACGAAGCTTCTCACCCGCTCCATCGCAATGCAGATTCAATATCATATCGCGGAAGCCGGAGGCGGCGGTTTTTTCGGTCTTTTCCGCTAATTCCTGAAAAGAACCGGCATCGATAATCAAACTGGCGCCCTGTTCACTCGCTAACTTGGCGAATTCCATAACATCACCATCACCGGGACGGATGATAGGCCTTCTACCGTTGAGTTTAGATAAAGCCGCTTTGACTGTTTCAATATCTGCGCAGTCGATGATGACCGCTCTGGAGGAATTCTGCATGATAACATCGAGCGCGGATAGAAATTTACCGCTGTCTTTAGAAATATTGGAGAGGCGGAAAGCGTCGATATGCAGTTTTTCGCCCACCCGCTCGATGATATATTCATCGGCTTCTTTCACTTGAGCGGCGATAGAATCGGCAGGCTGGTTATCGTCGATCTTGACAGCAATGGCGGTTTGGTGATAGAAGGTTTTTTCATGGCGGAACATTTCGGTTTCGCCGCCGGTTTCAAAAGCGTCAGCGCCGACTCCCGCCTTTAATAATCTCATGGGCGGTTCGGAGGCTGCGCCCAATATCTCTTTAGCTTGCTCGGAAGCGTGGGGGCATTCGCTCAATTCCGCTTTTTTCTGCGCCAGTTTCATAGCGAAAGCGAGGCAGGTGGGCACTCCGCAGTCGCCGCAGTTGGTCTTAGGTAATAGTTTGAATATTTCCAGTCCTGTCAAAGCCAAGTATTAAACTCCAATAAGGATTTTTGGTAACATTATAGATTTTTGTAGTACACGATGTCGGGATTGAGACAATCCCGACTCCACGAGAAAGGTACTAACCGTGGAGGCAGGATTGTCTCAATCCTGCCATGTCAAACAATTATAATATTACGATTTTTGAAATTGCCGTCGAAGCCGGCCGGATTATCATCAATTCAAGTATCAAGTTAGAATCGTCATTGCAGATACAAATTAGCCGACACGAAAAAAGCGTCTTCAGGAGGACCATAGAATTCACCCGAAGGAAACATCGACAGCTCATATTTTTCATTGCTGTAAGTATAAAAGGCGAATCCCCATTGTTCTTCATCGCCAAAGTAACGCAGGCGGCAGAGATATGTGGGCGTTTTCCGCATCCGTTCGATATATTCTTCCCGGCTTTCCGGAAAGCCGGGCGGCGGCCAATCAGGCGATTCTTTTTCGGGATCGGTATAGGCATCGATGTAACAAAACTGACCGCGAAAGCGGAGCTCTATCCGGGTATAATGCTCCTTGAAGTGCTCTTCTGCGCATTTCATAATTCGATTTTCAGTGCGCTGTTTCACCGCATCCGGAATTTTTTTTCCGCCGCTATCCGGACTCTGCATCCAAACTTTACGCGCCATTGGAAGACTCTCGTTTGTAATTATTTATTTTATTTAGTCTCAATTTGAGAAATATTACTGCAGAGCTGATCAATCTTTTTCCGCACCGCTTCCACCGCCTTAGGATGATACATGATCAGTAATTCCGCGCCAGCCAGCAGGAGACTCATTGCTGTCGCGGTTTCCCAATATTCCGAACGCAGGTCTTCTCTGCCCCATTCGGGATTATCCGCTTCCGAAGCCCAGGATTCTTTGCATAATGCGCTTTCATATCCCGGTGTTATCAGCATAGGACTGCGCAGCATTTCGTCGCCGCCCAATCCCGCCAGCCGTATCCGCTCCATGATGGAATAGGTGTATTCCAACCCGTATCCTATAGGGCTTGACAACGGGTCAATCACAATCTTATCGGCGGGGAAAGACATATCGGTCAATTGAATATTCAACTGTTTGGCGATGTTGACATCGATGGGGGACTGCGCCGTCAGGCAGTGTCCATGAGCCAGACAGCAGGCGGCGATGGTCTTGTAATTATCCTGTTCCACCCAATTGATGAGACAGTTTTCTCCGGCGGTGACCTCGGTCACCTTGCGCATCACCTCATTGTTCCTTTCAAAATTAGCGTGCCCGGTGATGATCAAAGGGACTCCCACACAGGCGAGGATTTCTTTCACGATTTCCGCGGCTTCATCGGGGCTTTTGTTTCCCTTATCAGGATGGGTCCCGTCCAATCTAACGCTTATCAAATCTGCGCCGAATTGCTCCACGCACATTTTAGCCATCTCAGCCGGTTTATTAATCACATCAGCGAAGTAGTCTATTACGCCTTTGGGCAGTCTTTTAGGAAGAGTGTCGAACACCTCCATAGCTATCACGGGTTTATGAGGAATTTCGCCTTCAAAGGTGTGAAAGGGCAGTGCGTTTGTTCCGCCTATGGTGATACTATTAACGCGGGTTCCGCCCTCGGAGGCTGTGGCGCCGATTTTTACGGTTCTGATTGATTTTAACGATTTTTCCGCCGGAATAGTGAAGTTCGTCATTTATATTGAAAATAGGGGTTAGGATTTAGGGTTAGTTTATACAAACATCCGCTGCTTTATCGTCATTCCCGCGCAGGCGGGAATACAGTAGGGACAGAACATTGTTCTGTCCCTACAAATAAAAAAACCGATAATGTAGGGGCGACCCTCGCGGTCGCCCTTGAGATTATTTTCATGCTTGGTGGTGCGCCGCCGGCGCATGAGGGTTTAATCTTACAATATAAAAAATATTCTATAAGATTACAACTTTGCTGATTATATGTCATTTTTTAAATGATCCGCCGCCGAGATAAAAATAATGTGATGTCATCACAATAATGTTGAGCAAATCAACCTTAGTGTTCCTGCCTCTTTTCAAGCCACCACGGGAGGTGTACAGCGGCGGGTATATCCCCGGCAGGTCACGGGGTCTGCCCTTGAAACCTGCCGGGAACAAAGATCAGAAAACCGAGAACAGAAAATTGAATTTGTAATAATTGACTTTAATATCAATAAGTTAGTAATCCCACCTGCCCCCCTTTAGGAAAGGGGGGAGTCAGATTTCCCCCTTTTTTAAAGGGGGACTAAGGGGGATTATTGTGTTTCTGCCGGGTTTCAAGCAAAGCGTAGCCCGGCAGATTTAACCGCTCTTAACATTACTATGCCCGTCAGGTTACTCTGCGTTTGAAACCTGACGGGAACGAGATGTCAAGTTCTTATTTAAGCGCTTATGGGGACTAATGGGGATTATAATCTTTAAAAACATAATATTAAACAATTTAATAGGTCGTTTATTATAAAATTCAAAACTCAGAATTCAACATTTAATTTCCGAATTTTTTCAACTATTCTCCTATTCGGGAAAGAGCATTTTTTTAAAAGCATCCTCATTTTCCAGTTCAATCCGTACGGCTAGATAGTAAATGGGGAGCAGATGCAGAATAGGGGGTAGTTTGACCGCATCCTTTTCCGTCGTAATCATGATTTCAGCGCCGCTTTCAACAAAAAAACGGCTGATTTTCTCTTGTTCCGATGAAGTATACCTGCAGTGGTCTTTAAAACTCAATAATTCATCTATATGGATACCCAGATCTTCCAGTGAGTCGTAGAATCTTTGAGGTTCCGCTATCCCGCAGAATCCCGCCGCCTTTTTCCGCTTCAGCATATCAATTGATACTTTACTGTCATCCTTAATATAGTACGCTCCGGCGATTTTCCGCTTCCCGAAAAAGAATTTGGCTTGGGAATATCTTCCCGCGTTTTTTTTTATTATAGAGCGGTCCTGTTCTTCAGCGTCAAGGACTACCACCGCATCGGCTCTTTTCAATGCACTGAGCTTTTCCCTGATAAACCAACCTCTGCCTCTATCAACTAAAATATCCGGCTCCACCATCACAATATCCAAATCCCGGTATATCCTGCGATGCTGGAAGCAGTCATCAAGTATCACTGTCTTCAAAGGGAAGATATTTGAGAGTATATTCACCGCTCGGATACGATCTACATCTACCGCGATTACCGCTTTCCGAATATTTTTGGCAATCATATAGGGTTCATCACCGGCGTCTAACACATCTGTCAATAACTTTTTACCATCGGAAACAATTTGAAATCCCCGGCTCAACCGAGCGTAACCCCGGCTCACTACCGCTGTCGATTGTCTCGCAGTGTATTTCTCGACCGCTATCTTCGCCGCATAAATGCTCATGGGGGTTTTTCCCGATCCGCCGAACGATATTCCGCCGATGGATATGATGCGCGCATCAGTATCAGGTGTGATCGATTTGCGCAGACCTGTATCATAAAGAAAATTGCGAATCCTGACTATCAGCCGGAATATACCATAAATAGGTACAAGTATTAAAGTTTTAATAATATCAACCATCATTTCCACTTTTGCTTGATATAATTTTCAGCCTGTTCAACCAATTCGTCCATCCGCCTCTCCAGATCCTTTTTCATTTTAATGATTTCATCTTGATTGAGATTTCTCGGTATCTTAACCGGTTCGCCGTAGGCGATCACCACTTTTGAAAAGGGCTTGGCGATCATGAATCTATCCCAGCTGTTGAACACCCAGGCTTTGGATGCGGCGTGAGTTATCGGTAAAATATACGCCCCGGTCAACTGCGCTAAAGTGATAGTTCCGGTTTTGAAATCACCTCTTGGACCTTTGGGACCATCGGGCATCATCGCTCCCGGATGTCCTTCCTTCATGATTTTCACCATCTGCCGTAAAGCCTGCCCGCCGCCTCTGCTGGAAGAACCCCGCACGATAGTGTAACCTATCATCTGCACTCCGCGGGCGATGATTTCACCGTCAACATGCTGGCTGACCATCGCCACTATATCCCGCTTGCGATGAATATAAATCGGCAGTAACATCCGCCCATGCCAAAGCGTAAATATATAATTTTCGCCCCGCTGTTCAAGCTCTTTATAGTATTCTTCGCCGATATATCTAATCCGCGTTAATTTACCCAGGGCGAGGATGATGAACCATCCTAACCGGGCGGCGAGGGAAATTTTAAATTTTTCGTCAGCTTTAATGAAAGCCATTATTCAAAAACAAGTTTACAAGTTGGCAAGTTGAAAATCCTATTCAGGCAGTCCGCTATACAGCGGATTGTCCAGCTTCTTCAGATGTGGCATACCATATATTCCCGGTTTCGAAGAAACCGGGCTGCCTAAAGTTGAAAATCTTATATTCGTTTAATCCGTTTAATTCGTTGTGAATCTTCTCACTTTTGCCTTTTTACTTTCCTGAATATCCGCAGTTATAATAAACGACATTATAGCTTGTTCGATAGTATGTTTTACAATGACTATAATCCCCCTTAGTCCCCCTTTAAAAAAGGGGGAAATCTGACTCCCCCTTTACTAAAGGGGGGAAGGGGGGATTACTAAATGATTAAA
>JADHWD010000134.1 GCA_016783645.1 bacterium | reverse complement strand
ATATCCTGGCCCGCTTTAGGCAGGACTATGGCGGATATTTTGACAATTATAACCGTCTTCGCCGCAATAATTCTCTTTATTGGCCGGCTGAGCTACAAGGGTTCCAGTTTCCTCAGCCGCCCGCAGGATTACTGGTGGCCTCTGCTGTTAGCGGTGCCCTTCATCACCGGATATATCGCGGTTAACTGGAGCCATCTTGCCCCCCGCGCTTATCAGATTGTGATGCTGTTCCATTTCATCTCCGCCGATTTGATTTTCTTGCTGATCCCCTTCACTAAGGCGGCGCATTGCGTGTTGATGCCGTTCTCCCAGTTCGTATCCGCTCAAGCCTGGCGTTTCCCCGATAGTTTCGGCGATGAAGTGGCGGAAACATTAAATAGAAAGGAACTGCCGATATGAAAGCTATCCTGACCGATATCACCAAATGTATCGGCTGTAACCAATGCGTTATCGCTTGTAAGAATACATATAATCTGCCTTCAGAAATTCCCCGTCATTGGCAGACGGGCGATGGTTTATCCGCCCGCAACTGGACAACCGTCATCCGCAAACCTGATAATCATTTCATCCGCAAACAGTGCCGGCACTGCCAAGAGCCTGCTTGCGCTACCGCCTGCCCGGTGGCGGCTTTACATAAAACGCCCGAAGGTCCCGTTGTCTATGATAGTCACAAATGCCTCGGCTGCCGCTACTGCATGATGGCTTGTCCCTACGGCATCCCCCGCTATGACTGGGATCAGCCGATCCCCTATGTGCGTAAGTGTATCATGTGCTATCCCCGGATAAAAGAAGGCAGACAGCCCGCCTGCACCGAAGCCTGTCCTACTCAAGCCACTATTTTCGGCGAAAGAGATGAACTGGTCGCGGAAGCCAAGCGCAGATTGAAAGAAAATCCCGATAAATATATCAACAAGATTTATGGCTTGCATGAAGTGGGCGGCGTCAATGTGCTTTATATTTCCGATATCGACTTGGACTGCCTCACTATGGGCAGAGATTTACAGGAATATCCTCTGCCGAAGACAACTTCAGCCGCTATGAATTCCGTGCCCTTTGTCTTCGTCGGTATGGGCGCTTTCATGACCGGTCTGCATTGGATTATCAAACGGCGTATGAAACTTCAAAATGAAAAAGAGAATGGAGGCGCTAACAATGGATAGAGTGAGAGCTTTTAAAACAGTATTATGGAGCATCTTAGGTTTAGCCGCTTCAGTGGGTATAACCCGCTTCGTCTTCGGATTAGGCGCGGTAACTAATCTGACCGACCAGACCCCCTGGGGATTATGGATCGGCTTCGATGTAGTTTCAGGCGTGGCTTTAGCCGCCGGCGGATTCGTCATCACCGCCACTGTATATATATTAGGTAAAGAAGAATTCCGTCCCATCGTCAAACCCGCCGTCTTGACCGCATTCTTAGGCTATATCGCTGTGATTGTAGGATTAATGTTCGACTTAGGACTGCCCTGGAATATCTGGCACATGATAGTCTTCTGGCAGCATCACAGCCCCCTGTTTGAAGTCGGCTGGTGCGTGATGTTATACACCACCGTTCTCCTGCTTGAATTCAGCCCTGTCCCTTTAGAAGAGGCAAGCCGCTATGCTAAGATCCGCGGATTTCTCATGAAATACCGCCTGCTGTTCGTGATACTCGGCATCATGCTGTCAACCTTGCACCAATCTTCCCTCGGTTCGCTATTCCTGATTATGCCTTATAGGATTCACGCTCTTTGGCATACGCCCATTCTGCCGATATTATTCTTAATTTCGGCGGTAGGGCTGGGATTGATGATGGTGTGTCTGGAAAGTCTGGTGACCTCATTTTTATACCGCAGGCATACGGAATTACAACTACTGTCCAAATTAGGAAGAGCCGCCGCCTGGGCGTTACTACTCTATTTTATAGTCAGAATCGGCGAGATAGTCATCGCCGGCGACTTCGGATTAATCTTCAATGGCCAATGGGAAAGTTATCTGTTCACCTTTGAAATGCTGTTCGCTGTCATCATCCCTATGATATTATTGTTCGTCCCCGCAGTGCGGCGGACTTTAACTGGAATGTGGGTCTGTTCCATCATGGTGGTGCTGGGCTTCGTGATCAACCGCATCAATACCAGCGGTGTTTCCATGATAAGAAACGCCGAAGGCTATTTCCCCTCCTGGATGGAATTCGCGGTAAGCGCCGGTGTAGTGTCTGCGGCTATTTTAGCCTTCATGTTCATGGTTGAGAAATTCAAAGTGTGGGAATACAAGGCGTGCCAGCGCGATGAAGAAGCCGATCCTCATGCTATAGCGCATTTCGACCGCGCTTCCCAAGCCTGGCTGGGAGAACCGGATTACAGCGGCAGGATAAAATATTCCCTCGCTTTCATCATCGCCGCTGCGGTCGGATTCGCTCTAATTCCCGGCAGTAAAATCTATAGTGAAGGCAAAGTGTCCAATCCCACAAGTAAAGCGCGGGGAGGTGATACACTTGTCGTCGATGGAAATCGTGATTACAACTATGTTGTGTTCGACCATAAGACGCACGAGGTTAATAATGGCGGGGAAGAATCATGCGTCAAGTGCCATCACATGAACCGCCCCTTCGACCGGCAGAGCGGATGCTGGGAATGCCACAGTGAAATGTATATCGAATCAGACGCCTTCGGGCATGATTGGCACGCTTCTCCCAATGGCGGTAAATTATCATGCGATGAATGCCATGCTGAAGGGATTTTCAGGTCCGCCGAAAATACTAAGAAATGCAGCGAATGCCATAATGACCTGATTCCGGCAGACGCAGCGATAGCGATTGAGAAATACAATGCGCGTTCCTATGTTGACGCTATGCACAAAATGTGCATCGACTGCCATGAAATAAAAACGGTCGAATTGGAAAGGGCGGGGATGACACAATGCGCATTCTGCCATGACCAGGAATACAACATTAGAGATATTCTTGTGATCGATGACCTGGAAGAAAGATTCAATCAGAATTGGTTGATTGTCCCGCTGAAAAAATGAGTGAACGAAGACAATGAACGGAAAACGGTGAACGGACTTTAAACCCTAGCCAAAGATATTTTGTATTTGTCACAGAGAACACAGAGATACACAAGCCTAAAGCCTAAAGCCTAAAGCCCAAATTAACAGGGATAAAGGGGATGAAATGGATAAGAAATGTAGTATGAAGATATTACAAAAGAATTAATTTATTATTTTCATCCCCTTCATCCCTTTCATCCCTGTAAATTTTAATAATTGGAAATGTTACTGTACATCCGTAGTTAATTCGACTTGACCCTTTACCCCTGACCCTTTACCCTTTAACAACTTAAAAATATTGAATAATGCCTGAAAAAGCAGTAATATTAGTAATCGATGATGAAGCGGATGTTCTGCGCTACCTAAGCGTAGTGCTGATGGATGAAGGATATGAAGTTTTGAACGCTAAAAACAACGCGGAAGCATTGGATATTCTAAACAGCCAAATTCCCGATTTAATCTGCCTCGATATTATGATGCCGCATGAATCCGGTTTCAACCTTTATAGAAAACTGAAAACCGATGAAAAATTTAGCCGGATTCCGGCGCTGATTGTCAGCGCGGTGGAGAAAGAGAAAGATTTCAATTTCAGAGACTATATCGAAGACGAGAATATCCCATCACCTTCAGGATATGTCGAAAAACCCATAGTGGTGGATCATTTCCTTTCCGCTGTTAAGAATGCGCTGAAGCCGTAATTACAGCGAACAGTGTGGCAGCCCGGTTTCTCTGAAGCCGGGGGAATATGGTCTCAATTTGCAGGCAGGTCACACCCGCTTTCAGCGTACAAGACCTGCCAGAACAGCTTCTTGAGATACGAGACACGACAGTCTGTCCGAGAATACCAAAATCCTGTTGAGGTTGTTTTGATTTGATTCACTGGAAATTATGGATATTATGGAAATATAAATACTTAGAATATCCATCATTTCCATCATATCCAGTGAATCTATTCCCTTTTTCCTATTCTCGGACAGACTGACGAGACTTGAGACTTTCTGTTCTCTGTTTTCCGTTCTCTGTTCTCCGTTTTCTATTTTCTATTTTCTATTTTCTATTTTCATATCACATATCTTAAGAAATGGTTAGTCAAGAACCTGAAATATTGAGCTGGCTTCACCGGGAATTGTTTGAGCAAGTCCCCTTCAATATCGCCATCATCGACCGGGACCATAATATAATCGAAGCTAACCGTAATTTTGCGGAGTACTTCGGCAATTGGCATGGACGAAAATGCTTTGAAGCTTATAAAGGCAGATTCTCGCCCTGCGAACAATGCCAGACCGGTAAAACTTTAGTCGATGGTATGATCCGGGTCACCGATGAAGTCGGAATCGACCGCCATGGCAGAACCGCCCATTATGTAGTGCATATTGCGCCCATCAGGGATGATAAAGGTGAAATTCGATATGTCATCGAAATGAGTACGGATGTGACTGAAACTAAACGATGGCAGAGAGAATACAGCATCCTCTTTGAAAGAGCTCCATGCTATATTGCGGTAGTTGACAGTAATTTCCGTATAATCAGAACTAATGAGCGGTTCCGGGAAACTTTCGGTTCATCGGAAGGAAAATTATGTTATCAGGTTTATAAACACCGCAAGACCAAATGCGCCAATTGTCCTGCGGTTAAAACATTCAAGGACGGCGGTCAATATACCTCCGAACAGACGGGACTCACCAAAGATAATACAAAAGCTCATTATATCATCACCACCGCTCCCTTGTCCCGCGGCGAAGAAAAAATCGCTCATGTCATCGAAATGGCGGCGGATATCACCGAAGTCAAAAAATTGCAGGAAAGACTGGCGCGTTCCATAGCTATCCGCAAGGGACTTATCAGAAATTCTCTTGACGGTATTATTACTATTGATAGAAATGATAACACCGTAAAGCTAAATCCTGCCGCGCAAAAGCTGATTAAGGTAAATAAAACAAAAGAGTTGACGGCTGGTGATTTACTCTCAGTTCTTCCCAGCGAATTCTTCGATTTAAAAGGCGGACAAACCGTCTGCCATCTGCCGGAAACCGAAATAATCGACAGTGAAGGTGAAACTATCCCCGTAAGATTCACCGGGACTCTGCTTAAAGAGAGAAACAAGATTATCGGTCAAACCGCTTTCATCCAAGACTTGAGCGAAATCAAGAAATTAGAGAAAGAGAAACTGGACGCTGAAAGACTCGCCGCCGTCGGCCAGACCGTCGCAGGTTTAGCTCACAGCGTCAAAAATATCCTCATGGGGCTCGAAGGCGGAATGTATATGGTCCGCTCCGGGCTTAAAAAAGGCAGTCAATCGAGGATCAGCGAGGGATGGGAGATTCTGGAACGGAATTTTGAGAAAACTACATCTTTAGTGAAAGATTTCCTAAGTTTCGCCAAAGGCCGTCCCCCCAGAGTTGCGATGGTTCATCCTAACGATTTGGTCAAGGCGATTGTCGATTTGTACAAAGACACCGCTAAACAATTAGGAGTGGAACTAAAGGCGGATTATGGTGAAAATGTCAAAACCGCGCCTTTAGATCCCGAAGGCATCCACACCTGCCTCACTAATCTGGTGTCAAACGCTATCGACGCTTGCGAAATGAGCGAAAAAGAGATCTGCAGTGTCATTATTAAAACTTTGGAGAAGGATAATACTCTTATATTTGAAGTTACGGATGACGGCTGCGGAATGGATTATAATATCAAGCAGAAAGTCTTCACCAGTTTCTTCACCACTAAAGGCGGAGAAGGTACCGGTTTGGGTCTGCTGACTACCAGGAAAATTGTGACTCAATTAGGCGGAAGTATCACCGTCGATTCCAGGCCTGGTGAAGGGTCGGTTTTCAGGATGGAATTCCCCCGCCGCCGCCTGCCGGAGTTAGAGGTAACCGATGATTCTATACATAGTTAATCCGGTTTCTCCGAAACCGGGGAATATTAATTAACTACGGATATACAGGATACTCAGGATAAGTAAAAAGGCAAAAGGAAAAAGTGGTAGCCCGGTTTCTCCGAAACTTATAAATCCCTGTTTCCCCCTTTCTTAAAGGGGGACTAAGGGGGATTATTTTAGCTGGCAGGTCACATCCGCCTACTACGGCGTGCAAGACCTGCCAGAACAAGAATGAATATCGAATATCGAACAAGGAACAAGGAATTATGAAGTGAATCCTCATGCGCCGGCGGCGCGCCACCAAGTATGAAAATAGTCTTAGGGCGACCGCAATGGTCGCCCCTACAGTCATGATGTTCTTTTGTAGGGGCGAAGCATTTTTCCATTGTTATGCTTCTAATTACTCCATATACAATAAATGCTTCGCCCTTACATTCCGTGAATACAAGAAGTCTGTCTTTTCTTGACCCATTACCCTTGACCCTTTACCCTAAACCCTATTTTCAGAGTAAACCCTCATGCGCCGGCGGCGCACAACTTAGCATGAAAATAGTCTTAGGGCGACCGCAAGGGTCGCCCCTACAACCTGATATTTGTGTAGTGTCGACTGCAGAGAGTCGACACCACATTGATATTCACCTTTTCTTGACCCTTGACCCTTAACCCTTTACCCTATTTTTAGATTAATATTTCATTAATATGGAGTAACAATGACAAATCCATCAGAGAAGACGATATTAGTAGTTGATGATGAATCCGATGTCCGCCGCTTCCTTAGTATGGCGCTGGAAGATGCGGGTTTCAATGTGGTAGCCGCTTCCGACGGCTTCGAAGCTCTGGAGAAAGTCAAGGAAAGTGTGCCGGATCTGATTTCACTGGATTTAGTGATGCCTAAACGGTCCGGAGCTAAATTCTACCATGATCTTCAGCAGAATAAACAATGGTCGAAGATCCCCATTATCATCGTAACCGGACACGCCAGAGACGAACTGGGAAAAACCGATATGGAAGAATTGACCATGTCGGGCCCCGGAATATATCTGGAAAAACCGGTCAAGCCCGATAATTATGTGGCGGCAGTGAGGAAAATGCTGGGTATGCCGACCGAGGAGGTGGAACCGGATTTCTCTTCGGTGCAGAATGAATTGAAAGAATTGATCGATGAGGCTGATCCGGAAGTGTTACAAAAATTGATGAACGCCTTAAAACAGGCGAAGAAGAACTCATGAGATATATATTGCGGGATGAAGCGTTCTGAAGAATGTTTCTGTTCCTGCCGGGAACATAGTAAAATTTTCGTGGTGTTGACTCTCCGCAGTCGACACCAAATATTTGTATATTATAGACATGCTGTCGAACACAGAGCAGTCTGTTGCAGAATAAAAAATGTTCTCTAATTTGTCATTGCGAAAGGCTGAAAGCCTTGCGGCAATCTCTCTAAATAATTATTAATCAGAGAGATTGCTTCAAGCCTTCATCCGGCAGCCGCCGGATTCACGCTTTCGCAATGACGGTTACGGGGGATTTAGTAGTTGTGCAACAGACTGACAGAGAGTCGACAACGCCTAGGTCTTGAGTCTTAAGTCCTGAGTCCTATGTCGATGACCGCTTGCAGGCGGTCATCTGTCGCAGGGCACTCCTATCCAAATTGTTCGATAACCCGCAAATTCCTTCTTATAATCGGCGCACACTTTACCGTTTTTTACATTCACTACTTTTTCATCCCCGAAGTGCAGAACCGCCGCGACCTTATTCTCGTCGAGAAAGGCAATGTACACATCATACAATATCCCTAATTGCTCCGCCTTAACCGCGTATTTCACCCGGTTTATTTTGTCATATATATCCAGCGTCTCAAAGAATTCGCGCCTGTCTTCTATACCTGCTAATACTTTAACGGCATGGGGCCATTTATGCGAAACCGGTTCCGGCAGAATTTGCGGCTTCGTCTCCGTGGTATCTTTTGTATCTTTCACATTCCATGACAGATATAATAACGCATCGACCATACATTCGAATTCCTTTTCCTTAAAAATGCAGTAGAGATTTTCAATCTCAGGAGAAGTCCGCATTTCATGGGAATAAGCGTATTCGATGCGCAGGGGCAGTGAAGACTTTACATTGGCAGTTCCAAAATAGAGCCGGATATAAGCGTTCTCGCCCTGCTTCATAGAGATATAATCATCCCCGTCCCCGGCGAAATAAGTGAAATCCAGCGATTGGATTTCAGCCCCGTCATACAGAAAACGCAGGGCGGCGGTGATTCCTCCGGCTTCAGGGTAACATTCCACAGTCTTAACTTCCAAACGCGATACGATCCGCTTTATCTCCTCCGGTAACGCCGTCTGAGGATTCATCACATTCTGCCCGCTCAATCCCAAATTCATCGTATCCATCAAAGTGTGGGACAGCAGATATGACCAATAATAATATTTCAGAGCGTCCCCGATGCGCCGTTCTTCTAACGCCTGCCCCGCAAATGACATCATATCGCGGATACGCTGTTTGGAAGCTTCGAACGACGCTTTTAAGTCCTCCTCGCTGATATACACCAATACGCGGGTCAGCGTACCCTCTGCAAAAGTCAGCTTGCCCAGATTCCGCACATATAAAGCGGAATAAGTGACAATATGCCGGGCGGCGTTCTCGCTGTAACCCGAATCGGTCTCCAGCTTGGAACTCTCCAGTTTGATATTGATCGCCACCTGTATCTTACGGGATAAGTCATTGAGAGCATTATCGTACGCCTCCTCCGCATCTTCGGACACGGCTTCGCCCCATTTATATCCGCCGGAATGCTTGATGACGCTTTCCGATATCATCCCCTGCGCCCGGCAGATGGAGGCGTTGA
>JADHWD010000133.1 GCA_016783645.1 bacterium | reverse complement strand
AGCATGAAAATCGGATTACTGGCAGGCGGGGACGCCTGCCAGCACAGTTCCTGGTGGTGTCATGCGTCCCCGCATGACACTAAGGTATTGTTTATATTATGCATGGTGTCGACTGCGGAGAGTCGACACCACAATGAACAAAACCCTATACCCCAGTCCCTTTACCCTATTTTCTGTTTAAATCAAATATCTTTGGATAAATATTGAAAGAGCATGTTGAGCGCAGCATGGGCGCTGCGATGGCGGTTCATCCGGCGGTCATCCTTGAAATTGAAACGCTTAACATCGACCCCGCCCGGGTGAGCCAAAGCTATATATACAGTTCCTACCGGTTTATCCTCCGTCCCGCCGCCGGGACCGGCGATTCCGGTAATCGCTAAGGAAATATCAACTTCTGCCCGCTCTTTAGCGCCAGCGGCCATCTCGGAAGCGGTTTCAGCGCTGACCGCGCCGTGATTTTCCAAAGTTACAGCGGATACACCCAATAGAGTGATTTTCGCCTCATTGGAATAGGTGATATAACCCTGTTTGAAATAATCGGAAGACCCGGGTATATCGGTGATCATACCGCCGAGAAGCCCTCCGGTGCAGGATTCGGCAACAGCGATGCTCCATCCCCGCATCCGCAGGATTCCTCCGATGACTTCGGCGAGCTGTTCTTCGCCATATCCGTATATATATCCGCCTATGCGTTCCCGCAGGCGATCCTCCGCTTCATCTAACAGCCGGGTGGATTCTTTGATACTCTCGGATTCGGCGGTTATCCGCAAATCCACCCCGAAGAATTTAGGGAGATAGGCGATTTCCACCTGTTGCGGCAGATTATCTCCTATCATCTCGGATAAAACGGATTCTCCCGCCCCGGAAGTTCTGATGATTCTGAACAAGCGGGGAATTCCTAGACCCTCGCGCTGTAATAAAGGTATGATGAAACCATCTATCATCCCCCGCATCTCCCGGGGAACTCCGGGAACGGAAAATATCAAACTGTCATTCTTACGGATGAATATACCCGGTGCGGTGCCGAATTTATTTTCGATGGGTTCCGCGCCTTTAGGAAAATAAGCTTGAACCTCCACTGCTTTAGGCATGGGAATACCGCGGGATTTATAGCGCGCTTTAATTTTCGCTAGAATATCCCGGCGGAATTCCAGTTCCATTCCGAAATATTCCGCTAACGCCGGGCGGGTCAAATCATCCTGTGTAGGACCTAATCCGCCAGTCAATATGATAATCCCGGCTTTATCTACCGCTTCATCCAGAGTCGATTTAATTTCCGCCGCCGAGTCCGCCGCGGCGGTTATCTTTAAGACTCGGATACCCGCCTGAGAAAGCCTGCCGGCGATATAGGAGGAATTGGTGTCGACCGTCTGCCCTGCTAAAATTTCATCACCGACCGAGATTAGATAGGCTGTTGACCGGCGGTTCATGTCGTCTCAACTCTTTTTTCAAAACTTGAAGCGCTAAGATAAAGAACCCCGGAGATTACCGTGACTAACATACTGCCGACAATTAAAAAATGGATTATCGGAATGAATAATGAATCATTCAGGGTTTTTATTTGCACATTATACATCACCAGGATTTCTCTAACATTCAAATAGACTAATGAAAAAATGATGGCGATAAGTTGAAATGTGGTCTTGAACTTGCCCCAGAAAGAAGTGATAAGCGGGGTTTTTTTGGAAATCGCCCATAGCCGCATTACGGTTAATCCGAATTCACGAAGTGCGATCAAAATAACGCATATCAGAACCGATATGAACCATCCGCCGAAATTCACCTTGATTAATATAGCGGTGAAAGCTCCCATTATAAGGAATTTGTCGGCTAATGGATCGGTGAATCTGCCGAATTCGGTCACTTCCTTCCGCTTACGGGCGAGTTTGCCGTCATAATGGTCGGTCAACGCTCCAATGATGAATAGGAATGTCGAGGTAATCTCTAATCCCAGTTTATCCGACAGGAAACAGTACAGGAAGATGGGAACGATGATCAGCCTTGTAGTAGTTAATATGTTCGATAGGGTGAATGGCATTTTTAAGGATCAGGGTTCAATAGGCTATCCGATAACGCGTCATTCTTCGTATTAATAGGAGGTCGGACTTTAGTCCGACAGCTTAATGTTTAGTACCTTAATTCTGATTTTCTTGCTTTTTCTGGCAGAAAATCGTGTATCAAGATATTTTTTAAAAGTTTCGAGCTACGAGTTTCGAGCTGCGAATCAAAAACTGTCAGTTTCGGATTTCGAATTTCGAGCTTCGGATTTTGTACACTTTGCTTTTACTAAAGTCCAAAGTCTAAAGTCTTGAGCCTTTTTAGTTCCGGCTCGTCCGGGTTAGGTATACTGTCTTTTAAGGTTAGTTACATTCTCAATTGGTAGGTCGGGGGCTTGTCCCCCGACATATTGTGCGGGGTGATAAACCCCCCGCCTATTTCGCGGCTTTTACCTCGCATCTCACTAACAGCGCTTCCCACTTGTGGTCAACTTCTTCCTGCAGTTGATCGATGACATGGCGGTTTTTGGGCTGAAACAGGTGGCGGAAACGCCCCTGCCCCTTAAGCCATTCTTCAATCGGCAGCTTATTCTTGGGGATGCGGTTGATCTTCCATACACCGTTCTCCACTTCAAACAGCGGCCAGAAGCAGGTTCCCACCGCTAAATCATTATAGTGCATAGTCTTTTCCATCGAGTATTTCCAGCCGGGGACGCAGGGTGACAACACATTGATGAAAGCCGGTCCTTCAACCGTGAACGCCTTCTCTAATTTGTTATATAAATCCCGCCAATGGTAACCGGTCGACTGCGCCACATAGGGGATATTATGGGCGGCCATTATGCCGGTTAAATCCTTCCGCCACCCTTTGCGGCCGTAACTTTGAGTTCCAGTCGGCGAAGTAGAGGTATTTGACCCCATTGGGGTGGAGGACGACCGCTGGTTGCCGGTGTTCTGGTAAGCTTCATTGTCGTAGCAAATATAGACCATATCGTGTCCGCGTTCCATAGCGCCGGACAGGGACTGCAGACCGATGTCGTATGTGCCGCCGTCGCCGCCAACCGCTAAGAATTTGTATTCAGCGTCCATCTTACCGCGCCGTTTCAAAGCTTTATAAGCCGCTTCAACCCCGCTGATAGTGGCGGCGCTGTTCTCGAAGGCGCTGTGAATGAAGCTGTTGCGCCAGGCGGTATAGGGATAAATTGTAGTTGATACTTCCAAGCATCCGGTGGCGATGCCGATGACGGAATTTTCGCCGGCAGCCCGTAAAGCCAGCCGGAATATGGGAGGCGCCCCGCAGCCCGGGCATAATCTGTGTCCGCCGGATAATTTCTCCGGCATCGCCGCCAAGTCTTTTAATTTAGCCATTATTTTATGTGCTCCTATGCGGTAGTTGTTTCGTAATTGTTTAGTATTTTGGGAAATGGCGGGTTCAGGGACGAACCCGCCTACCTTAATCTCGTAGTCCGGGTCGTCCCTGACCCGGACACGCATAATCCCAAGCTTCACAAAGCTAAAGTGTTACGTTTTTCTCTTCTTTATCCGTTTTTGGGGTCTCTTTTTGATGGGTAATGGATAGTGAATGAACTCGACTTTGTTGAATCTGGTTTTGTATCTTTTCCTCGCATCGAGAATTTCAACACCTATGAGATGCCCTTCCTGATCGAGGTCATAACTTACACCTGATTCTATGTCGATATTATACACCGGTCGTTTTTTACTGAACTGAATATAAAGTACATCGGCTTCGGGGTCATATGTGATTTTCATTGTTTCCTCTTTTCAATTACGGTAATGTCGGGATTGAGACAATCCCGACTCCAAATGCTTTTAATCCTCATTTCACCAAAAGCATCCGGGTTTGAACCATCGTCCCGTCATAATTCAGCCGGCAGAAATAACAGCCGCTGGGAAGATAGGCGCCATGAGCATTAATCCCATCCCATACGACTGAATATACTCCCGGTACAAGGTATTCATTCAACAATTTAATCACTTCTCTGCCCAGCGCATCGAATATAATTATATCAGTCAAGCCGGGCGCATCGACCATGAACTCTATGGCAGCGCTGGAATTGAAGGGATTGGGATAACTATAGATATAACCGCAGGATTCCGGCGACAAAGCGATCTGCCTTCGTTCCACTTCAGTCTGCGGACCATACCGCCACCAATTGCCGACCGCCAAGGGTAAAAATCCATATCCTCCTTCTATGAAATAATCGATTAATAAAAGTTCGCCAGTACAATAATATATATGTTTTATCCTTCCCACATTGTAATTAAACCAAGCAGTGGACATGGTATCATTAGTCGAGTTAATATATACTATTATATAGGTGAAAAATGTTCCTGCTGGAACGGTAATAGTCGCAGTATCAACCACTTCCGCTATCGTAGGTTCTGCAACCCAGCTATTCCAGGTATCGCCTATCTCCAGCGAATCGGTTTTTGCCCAGTAAGTACTATCAGGAAGAAGCCAGAAAGCTGGCTGCCAAGACATTTTACAGGCGTATATTCTCACATAACCATTTTCCTCAAAAATAAAATCTGTTTCATGTAAAGTATCATCAACTGTAATTGAGTGATAATAGCCAGGATACCCGTTCATAGTACCTAAACTGTCAATCTTAAAAATAGATATTTCCTGCCCGCAGACCGGTAAAGCAGTTAGCAGGCAAATGGGAAGAATACAAATAATCATGCTTGCGGTCTTCATTTTTTCTCCTTTCGGATAAGATAAAATTTAGTTTGATTTACTTTCCGTAATTTGTAGTCGGGGTCGTCCCTGACCCCGACAAATTAACCGTTGAATCTCTCTTTTAAATCCTTATTTGCAGTTGAGTATTTAAAGTCTGATGAAATGTCCACCAGCCCGCGTATAACAGGGTTGTTATGTATGTAAGTTCTCTTGTTTAGCAGATCATTGTCATTCTTTACAATTTCTTCATGATATTCGTCCATCCAAATTTTCCTTCCGCTGATGCTGTCTTTCTTGTTAATAAGCCTTGCGCTGCCTTTTTTCCAATCTCGCATCACTTCTGAAAGTGTCTTCCTCGATGGAATTATAATTGCATGAATGTGTTCCGGCATTACAACTAATTCATCGATGCGAACAAAATCTCTTTTTACAAGGTTTAAAAGAACATTTATCACAACTTCTGCATTTTCAGATTCAAGGAAATACGGTTTAAAATCTTGAGTTGTCGATGTTACAAAGAACCAGTTGCTTGAGTTTGGATAATGCTTGAATTTTGCCATATTACTCGTCGGGGTCAGGGACGACCCCGCCTACAGTTTGTTTTTTTTAATAATTATGAATTGGAATAATAACAGTGTATTTTTTTCCTAAGAAAAAACGACGCATTTTTAAATGGCTGCCTTTCTGATTCACAATCTCAAACCCAAGCTTCTGAAGTCTTTTTATCACTACTCGATGATGCAAGGGCTTAGGAGGCAATTTCAACCTCGATTTCTTGTGATTCGAATGACTCTAAAAGAATCGATTGGTCATAACTTTCATCCTCAAAATACAACTCGATCGCTTCTTTAAGATTTGCCAGAGCTTCTTTAACAGTAATTCCTTGCGAAGCGATGCGTAACACCGGACAATCGGCTACGAAAACTTCGCCTTCGCGCCAAACATTGGCTGAAAATTTTTTTATTATGGACATCTTTTCTCCGAAATGAAATTATCTCCTTCCCTCAAATTCAGGAATCCAACCCTGCGTTTGCATTTACCCGTTCTCGCCGCTTCGTCCAAGTCACCGATGACCGTTTCGATATGTTCCAAATCGATAGGCTTGCCGCCTAAACCGTAGATGTAACTGAGCATGACCGGGGGATTTTTGACGCCGTATAAAGCGCTCTTGACTTCGATATTCACCGGGCCGCCGTCGGCGCCGAAAGCGATGGAACGGTCTAACACCGCCACCGCTTTTTTGCCCTCTAAGGCTTCCCTGATTTCCGTTTCGGGGAAGGGGCGGAACACCCGTAGTTTCAGCATCCCCACTTTTATCCCCTTTTCACGGTAGATATCCACCATAAAGCGCACCGCTCCGGCGGTGGAGCCTAACACCACTATCGCTATATCGGCGTCATCGAGTCTATAGGCTTCGAAGAAGTCATAGCAGCAGGCGATAGATTCGCCGAATTTTTCCACGAACTCCCTGCCCACCGCCCGGATAATTTCCGGCGCATGAAGCAGACCCTGCATCTGCGACACTTTGTGCTCAAAATAAGTGTCGGAGAAGGTCATAGCGCCGATGGTGATGGGCTTTTGCGGATCGAGTAATGTGGGGATTTTTGCAGTGTATTGTCCTACGAATTTCTGCACATCTTCATCATCGAACAGCTTGACCACTTCAACGCCGTGGCTGATGATGAATCCATCGAAACAGATCATGACCGGAGTCAGGACATCATCATGTTCGGCGATTCTCATCGCTTGAATAGTATTCTCATACACTTCCTGGGCGTTTTCCGAGTGGAGGTGAATCCATCCTGCGTCGCGGCAGCCCATAGTGTCGGAATGATCGCCTTGTATGTTGATAGGCGCTGATAGAGCGCGGTTGACCACCGGCATGACGATCGGCAGTCTTAAACCGGAAGCGATATAGAGCATTTCGTGCATTAGCGCCAGTCCGCAAGCAGCGGTGGCGGTCATCGCCCTCGCGCCCGCCGCCGCCGCCCCGATAGTGGCGGACATAGCCGAATGTTCCGATTCCACTAACACTAATTCGCTATTCACTAAACCATCCGCCTCAAAATCGGCGAATTTTTGCACTAAAGCGGTCTGAGGTGTGATAGGGTAAGCCGCCACTACATCCGGATTTATTTGACGCATAGCGTGAGCGCCGGCGTCACAGCCGGTCAATCCTAATATTTCTGGCATTGTGTATCTCCTGAGTTACTCTTCAAAAAATTCATCATCAATTTCTTTGATGATTTGTATAATTTTTATTTTAAAATCAGGTAAAATTCTTTTAATAGTATCCTTTACTAAAATCCAATCGATACCGAAATACTCATGCACCAAATAATTACGCATTGCGATTATTTTATACCAGGGAATTTCAGAATATTGTTCTATAATTCTTTCAGATAAGTTCGCCGCCGCTTCCCCAATAATCTGAAGATGATAAAGAAACCAGACTCTATCTTTTTCGTCTTGAATTATATTTGATTCTTGGCCGCTATATTTCTCAATGTTCTTAATGGATGAAAGGATATCATGCAATCGTTCGATATCTTTTCTCATATGGGAATAGCCTCGTTCAATATTCTCGCTCTGACTCTTTCTTTGAGTCCTCTTTCACTAGCGATATCTACCTTGCAGCCCAATAATTCTTCAATTTCTTTTACTAAATCAACAAGATCAAAAAGCGTAAATCCCTCTGGAAAAGACGCAAGCAGGTCGATATCGCTTTCCTCGTCGTCCTCGCCGCGGGCTACTGAACCGAAAATGCGCAGATTTTTCACCTTATACTTTTCCGCGATTTTCAGCGCTTCCGCCCGCTTTTGTTTTAGTATTTCACTTGGATTCGGCAAGATAATAAACCTTGTTAAATAAAATCAACGCATTAGAAAAATATTTACATTAATTCTTTCAACTGGCCGACTGTTAATCCCGCTTGTTTTAATATGCTTTTTATTGTACCTTTAGATAAATCTCGTCTATGGAATGGAACAGTAACTCTCTTGTTAAGCATATTAGGATGCTTTAGATAGATATGGCTGCCAGTCTGGTGATGAACATAAAAACCGCCTCTTTGAAGAGCCTTAATAATCGCAGCCGGAGTGGTGATTGGTAATTTTGGGCTCATCACAATGAAAAAGCCATTCTATCGATACTCAAGTTACCAGTATCAGATTCAATTATATCATCCGGCAGAGGAAGATTATCCTTTTGTAAAGATTCGATATATCCTTTTACTGCGTCTTTGACCATAGCTTGCGCTTCTTCCAGAGTATCTCCTTCTGTAGTTAATCCGTTCAAAGCCGGGACATGCGCCAGCCATCCTCCCTCTTCCGCCGGTTCAAATATCACCGTGTATTTTCTCTCCGTCATAATAAATTTCTTCTTTAAATTAATTCCCTGAATTGATTCACTGATAATTTTGCATCTTTTAATATTCTTCTCAAAGTGCCCTTCTTAATATCAACATTATGGTATGGAACAGAAATCACTATCATAGGTGGTTCTTCGTGCTTCATGTGTATATGGCTGCCTTTTTGACGATGGATAACAAAACCAGCTTTCTTGAGCGCTCGGATAAGTTGTCTGGAAGTGACGACCGGGAGCTTAGGACTCATACTAAATAGCAACAGCTAATTGTTCTACTACCAATCGGTCCGGCAAAGGTTTATCCTCTTCAGGAATAGGCAGTCCTAAATCCTTCATAGTTTCCAGGTGTCCTTGAATCGCTTCAAGAGCCATCGCTTTAGCTTCCTCAAGAGTTTCACCTTGGGTGACACATCCGGGAAGAGCGGGTACATAAACTACATAACCCCCCTCTTCCGCCGGTTCAAATATCACCGTGTATTTTCTTTCAGCCATAATAGTTCTACTTTGTTAAGTATTTTTATGAAATATCATATATTTGTCATTCCCGCGAAGGCGGGAATCCAGACAAGGAAGTTGTTCTTTTTGGTGAATTTTTAACTATAAAGGACACAAATAATTTATCGCTCAATCGGAAGTATAAGTTTGTTATTGGATTTTTTGAACCGCTGATGGCCGCTGATAATAAATGATAACGCAGATTTCCGGATTCCAGTTTTTAACCCGG
>JADHWD010000132.1 GCA_016783645.1 bacterium | reverse complement strand
ACCCATCACCTGGATTCTCTATATACCGCATCCGCAAAATATTATATCGATTACTATTATGGTATCCCGGAGAAAAATAAGGAATATTACGCGGATTTCAATCGTAAATTCGATGAGACAGCCGACGATCTGTTCCTCGACGGATTAGATCTGCTGGAAATGATTAACGATGATGTTGACTTGTATCTCTATAATCTGTTGGAATACGCTGTCGAGAGAATTGAAGCATACGCGGTAGTGAATGATGATGGCGACTGGATTCTCCGCGAAATAGTCAAACATTCACCCGGCGAATACGGCTATCTCGTCGGATTAGCCGCCGCAGGCGAAAAGATCATCAGCGGTATTGAGTGGAAAGTTAGTCCAAGCGCCGATGAAGACTACAAATATGCTGAATACGATGACTCCGGCTGGATGAATGCAGCGCTTGTTATCAGAAAACACCCGCCGCCGCCGGTTACCCCTGTTCCTTCCGTTTCTACCGATACTTCAGCGGTCACGATCGATTCCACAGCCGCCGTCAGTGATTCCGCAATAATAATTACAGACACTACAATTCAAATTTCATCCGCTGAAGACAGTCTTGAAATTCCAATGGGAGAAGAAATTGCCGTTGCACCCGCGGCGCCGGAATTCGATTACAGCGCATTAGATGAAATGGGAGCCCCGGCGATCTGGCTGGCTCAGCCGGCTGAAAAAGCATATTTCCGGTATTTATTCAACATTCCGGGTAAGCCGATTTCCGGCAGAGTGTCATTATCCGCCGATGAGAACTATGTTATCTTTATAAATGGAGAATTTGTCGGTGAAGACGGTGAAGATGAATCCGACTGGGAGACTCCCGATAATTACTCGGCGCTGTCTTTTCTGCGGAACGGCCAAAACATCATTGCGGTAAAAGCTTCTGACCCCGACCTAACCGCCCACGGATTCTGGCTCAAATTGGAATACAGTGTTATGCCGGAATCAATTGATAATCTGCCTATAGTGAGAGAACCGCGGGGAGATTGATTTACCTTGAAAATAGGGGTTAGGGTTTAGGGTTTAGTTCAATGTAATGTGGTGTCGACTCTCCGCAGTCGACACCATACATAATAAATACAATACCTCGTTCCCGCTGGGTTTCAAGCCCGTTTTAGGGCGTAACCCGGCGGATTTAACCGCTCTTAACATTACTATACCCGTCAGGTTACTCTGCGTTTGAAACCTGACGGGAACATAAAAACAATGTCTTAGTGTCATGCGGGGACGCATGACACCACAAAGAACTGTGCTGGCAGGCGTCCCCGCCTGACAGTAATCCGATTTTCATGCTTGGTGGTGCGTCGAAGGCACATGAGGGTTTACCTTAAAAATAGGGTTTAGTTCATTATAGTGTCGACTCTCCGCAGTCGACACCATACATAATAAAAACCCGTTCCCGCTGGGTTTCAAGCCCGTTTTAGGGCGTAACCCGGCGGATTTAACCGCTCTTAACATTACTATACCCGTCAGGTTACTCTGCGTTTGAAACCTGACGGGAACATGAATATCTTAGTGTCATGCGGGGACGCATGACACCACCAGGAACTGTGCTGGCAGGCGTCCCCGCCTGACAGAAATCCGATTTTCATGCTTGAATTACGCTTTTAGCGTAAAAGGAAATGATTCAAAAATGCAAATATCAAGCGCTTATAGGTGAAGCATGCTGCTTAAAAAGATAAAAGTCATATTTTTCACTTGTCTGTTAATGATCCTTTTTATAACCCTGCAGGCTGAGGCGCAGGAGATCGACAGGATGGAGACGAGTGAGGAAGAACCGGAACAGGTGATTAGACTGGAAGAGATAGTCATTGAACTTGAGCCTTTCAAGATATTCACTTTCCCCCGCGCCGAATATGATTTGCCGCCCATAGATTTCGTAGGAGTCTATCTACAGGAATTCAATCGGCCTTCAGCATGGTTATTTATGCTTCGCAAGGATGACACCACTCCCGGTATTTTAGACTTCAGTGGAATTTTTGCAAAAGAAAGGGAATAATTGTATATTTATCGATATATTTATTTGTATTCATAATGAATTGGAAATAATTATTAACCCTATAGGAGCGAGTAATGACATTCGCTAAGTTTTTCCAGCAATTTTCATTTGAACAGCCCGGCGCGCCTTTCATGTATCTGCTTGCTTTGATATTTCTTTTTGTGATAGTCATAACGGTGGAACGCGGATATTATGTAATGCTCCGTTCGAACATCAATGCTCCCAAATTCATGAATGAAATCCGCCGTTTAGTGCATGCGGGCGATTTTAAAAAAGCGCTGGCGTTATGCCGCAGCGCCAAGACCAAAGCGCTGCCCAGCGTATTCGGCCGCGCTTTGGAAGCCGCCGCGGAAAAAGAGATAGTCGATTTCCGCACTGTGCAGAATGCAGTCGATGAATCCACATTAGAGATTATCCCAAAATTATCATCCAGGACTAATTATCTCGCTATGTTAGCCAACATCTCTGTGTTAATCGGTCTTATGGGAACTATCTTCGGTCTGATTATATCTTTCGAAGCGGCCGGCACCGACGCCGCGGCTTTAGGTAGAGGTGTATCCACCGCTATGTACACCACTTTCGGCGGATTAGTATGCGCTATTCCCTCTATAATCTTCTATTCAATTATTAACACTAAGACCAACGCCATCATTGACGATATCGATGAATATTCCGTCAAATTAATCCACCTCCTTACAGAGAGTAAATAATGGCTTATAAGCTAAAATCGGCTTTCAGACCTTCCGAACGGAAAAGGCGGGAACCGGAACAGATTGAACCGAATCTCACCCCCATTATGAATCTGGTGGTGGTCCTGATCCCTATACTCCTGCAAGTTGCTGTTTTAGTGCACCTTAACCGAATCGACTATAATCCGCCCCTGATATCGTCTGCGGCAGAAGATAACAGCTCAAGTATCACTCCCGAAGACCCCGCTAAACCTACAGCGCTGAACTTGATTGTAAATGTGATTGACACCTGCATAGAGGTGTCGATATTCTTCTCAACTTCAGGAGAAAATTACTGGGAAATCCCTCTTCTGCCGGATGGAAGCTATGATTATGCTGCTTTACAGGATACTCTCCTGCATATCAAGAAAGACATTATAGGTGAGCCAATCCGCCGGAAGACCACCATTGGAGAAGACGGTCAGCCCTTTGAAAAGGAGATATACAAACTGGAAGATGCGGATATAGTGAGAATATCTTGCCGTCCGGATCTTCCCTATCAGGAGATGGTATCGCTCCTGGATGTCACCTGTTCTATAATTAAAGACAGCAAGAAGGAGTGGCTGTTCCCGCAGCCGGTGTTAATGCAGCAGGCGATGGTGGCTGTTTCTGAATAAGCAATTTATAACTTAGATAAAATTTATTTCCGCGGAAAATAATTTAGGTGAATTTATGGCTTTTGTCCCATCGAAAGCGAAAAAGCATGGTATAAAGAGGGAGCCGACGCCTAATCTGACTTCAATGATGGATATGATGACCATCATTCTGCTCTTCCTGCTTAAATCCATGGCTGTTTCAGGCGCTCTGCTCCATGCGGTCGAGGGAATCAATCTGCCTAATTCCAACAGCGAAACCGAACCTCAAAAACATCTTTCCTTTGTGATTAATGAAGAAGGTGTGTTTTATGAAGTTGAAGGGCGGGTGGTGAGGCTCTTAGCTGCAAGCTTTGAATTACAGAACGATTCCCTTATAATGTTTGAGAACCTGAATGATTTTTTAGACTCCACCAGAGCGATGGATATGGAATTAGGGCGCGAAACACGATCAAAAGTGACTCTGCAGGCTGATAAAGCGATTCCATATAAATACATATATAAATTCATAACTACCTGCGGAGAATCTGGGTTCACTACCATCCAGTTCATCGTAGCTAAAGAGGGGAAGGAGGTATAATATGGATAAGAAGCTATACCCCCGCTTCCCTAAAGAGCTGGAAAGGCATATATTTGAAGAAGTTGATATTCGTTTCTGGACTATATTCATCATCGGTTTCGTCTTGATGAATATCATGGTATTCTATGGACAATCTCTGCCGGTGGTGGAAAATCTTGAAGCTAGACAGAAATTACTAAAAAGCCTTTATAAAGCAGAAAGTGTGACTGTCGATGTCACGACTGCCGACTTAATGCACTTGAAGGAACAACAAAAGAAAGAAGAGGAAGAACGGGAGCGTGAAGAGATACAGGAACATGTTGTAGAGAAACGCGCAGAAAGGCAGTTAACTGCGGATGAGCGGAAAAGAATCCGGGCGGAGAAGCGTCAAGAGCAGGCTCAGCGAGCCGCCGAATTGCGCCAGCAGGCTACGCAGAATGTAGGCGCTATGTTCGAAGCCGCCGGCGCACGGCTTGAAGGCAGAGGAATTGGTAAAAAAACTTCTCAAAGCGGCAGGACTTTCAAACAGCAGGTCGCCGGTTCCCAAATCGGTGTTGTCACAGAAGGCGGCAGTATCGCAGGTTCTCAAAGGATAATCGGCAGTGGCTCCATCAGTGAAAAAGCCGGCGGAATTCAGATCGTTGAAGGCGGTAGAGCTGTTCTTGAAGGTGGAGAAGGCGGCGGCGCTATCGAGCTCGAACAGGTCGAAGAAATCAGAGGTGAAGGCGCACAGAATCCCATGAGGAGCAAGGAAACAATCGATTCCATCCTCAGAGCCAAGATGTCTTCTTTAATGAGGTGCTTTGAAAGATATAAGCGCAATGATCCCGATCTCAACGGAAAAATCAGCATCAGACTCACTGTCGAACCCAATGGCACCGTCTCCAGAGTATCAATCTCCGGTAATTGGAGCAATCCTACTCTGGGAACTAAAGTGGAAGAAACTGTTAGAGAACGGGTATTCCGCTGGAAATTCGATCCCATCGAAAAAGGAAGCGTCAGCTTCGAGCTTCCAGTCACTTTCTATAAATAATTATCAAGAACAATCTTTAAAGAAATTGACCGTTGTCTGCGAAGGATAACGGTCTTTTTATATTTTCCATATGTTGAGGACAAAAAGATGCGGCGATATTGATTCCAATATCACCGGTCAAACGGTCATTCTAACCGGCTGGCTGCAGCGCACCCGCGATCTCGGAGGATTACTATTTCTCGATTTGCGGGATAGATACGGTTTAGTGCAGATTGTGATTAATCCGGATAGCGACCGGGAATTGGCTGATTCCGCCCGGAAGATTTCCCGGGAATCAGTTATTAAAATCGAAGGTTTAGTTCAGCCCAGACCGCCGGAAATGATCAATAAAGAGATGAAGACCGGCGAAGTTGAGATAAAACCTTTTAAAATTGAAGTTTTATCTCATTGCGCCGAACTGCCCATCCCTTTTGAAGAGATAATCGATGCCGGGGAGGAACTCAGGCTTAAATACAGATATTTGGAACTGCGCCGCCCCGGGATGCAGAAGATGCTGGAAATGCGCCACCGTCTGGCGCAGTCCGTCCGAAGGTTCCTTGATGACAATGGATTTTGGGAAGTGGAAACCCCCTTTCTTATGCGGTCCACGCCGGAAGGAGCGAGAGATTTCCTTGTGCCCAGCAGGATATATAAAGGCCGATTCTACGCTTTACCGCAATCGCCGCAGACTTATAAACAGCTATTGATGGTGTCCGGTATTGACCGGTACTTCCAGATAGTCAAGTGTTTTCGGGACGAGGATTTCCGGGCGGACCGCCAGCCGGAATTCACACAAATCGACTTGGAAATGTCTTTCATCGAGGAGGAAGATATCTTTTCGCTGGTGGAGCGGATGATGCGGAAAATCTGTCAATATCTTTTAAATGTGGAACTTGATATCCCTTTTCCTCGTTTAACATATCAAGATGCGGCAAATCAATACGGATGTGATAAACCCGATATCCGTTTCGATCTCACTATCAGCGATGTCTCTGACAAATTCACTAACTGCGGATTTGGAATATTTGAAAATGCGCTGAAAGCCGGAGGAACGGTTAAAGCCCTCCCCGCCCCCGAATTGAATTTCTCACGCAAACAGATTGACGGTATCAATGAAACCGCCCGAAAGTTCGGTCTTCCCGGTGTTGTCGTTTCCAATTGGGACGGAGAAACCTGGTCTAATCCTATTGGTAAATATATCGAGAAGAACATCGGCGCGGAATTAGGGAAATTACTGCTGAATGATTCAAAAGGAGCGGTATTATTCGCCGCCGGTGACAAAGTAATTACAACCTCAGGACTGGGTCAATTGAGATTATGGCTGGCGGAAGAATATAAAATACCCCAAAAAAGCGGTTTGCATTTCCTATGGGTCACCGATTTTCCTCTATTTGAACGGGATACAGAAGGGAATATCGCGTCTTCGCATCATCCCTTCACCGCTCCGGTAGAGAGCGATACCGAGATGATAGACTCCGATCCTTTGAAAGTTCGATCACGCGCCTATGATTTAATTTTAAATGGTTACGAAATCGCTTCCGGCAGTATCCGTATTCACAATAGGAAATTACAGGAAAGAATATTCAGCCGGCTGGGATTATCTGATACTGAAGCTCAAGAGAAATTCGGATTTTTACTGAACGCTTTCGACTACGGAGTTCCGCCCCACGGCGGTATCGCATTTGGATTTGACAGGATATTGATGCTATTGAGCGGTAAAAACAGCATCCGTGAAGTCATCCCCTTCCCCAAGACCACCAGCGGTCTTTCATTGATGGATAATTCGCCGGCTCCTGTCGACCAAAAACAGCTTGAGGAATTGGGAATATCTATTTTAAAGAAAAAATCGAAGTGATTTCGACGAAAATGTTCCTGAAAAATTGACAATCTGATTTTAATTTATTATCTTTTATTTCTGAATATTTTAATAGGCGGATTTTCCTATTGACCGGATTCTCTTAAAGTCAAATATTTAATAGAAATTATTCAACAATAAAACATACACCGGAGGTATGATGCAGAGATACTTGAGAATTTTAATCGGAGCCTTCCTGCTGGCTTCATTTCTCTTCGCCGGCTGTACTAAGTACGCCAAAGAAGAGCAATTGAACCGGCTGGCGGAGGCGAAGGCGGCGGTTTTCGCGGCTGAACAGAAGCTCGAACAGAACAGAGCTGAATTGAAAGAATGGGAAGAGAAAGTTGCGAAAAAGCAGAAAGAACTTGAAGCTGTTCAAAAGCAGTATCAAGAAGTCGAAAAGAAGTACAAAAAGTAGTAACAATTGTCTCAGAAAATAAGGAGTATAACTACTATGAAAATAATATCAAGCGTTCTCCTATCAATTTCACTCTTGCTGTTCGTATTATCAGCTGTTAGTCTTGCGCAGAGTTCAAAAGAAAAAATGACTCTTGAAGAATATGAGATACAGTTGAATCAATGGAATCAGCGTGAGGAGGCGGCGAATCTGGCTATCGCCGAAGAAGAGGCTAAAATCGATGGACTGAAAAATGAATTCCGCCGGATTGAAACTGAAATCGCCCGGCTCCAGCAGGAAATCTATAGTATCCTCGGTGTCTACGAAGCGGATAAAGAGCACTTCGAAAGCGAGATCTCGCAATTGGAAGATCAAATGAAGACTCTCCGCGCCCTCACCCCCGAAATGCTGGCTAATCGCCAGAATGACATTGAGGATGTCAAAGGAAAACTCAAACGGCTGAAACAAAATCCTATGACGAAACTGGAAGAGAATGAGCAGAAGATGAAGGATTTTGAGCAGACAATCAATTCCCTGCAAGCCGTCATTCCTAAACCTAAACACGATTTTTATACCGTGATGAAAGGTGATTACCTCTGGAAGATTTCCGGAAAAAAAGAGATTTATAATGATCCTTACAAGTGGCCCCGGATATATAGTTCCAATTTAGACAAGATAAAAGACCCGGATGTAATTTATCCCGATCAGAGCTTTCTGATCCCGCGCCAGATTGAAAAGAATCAATATCTTGTCATTAAGGGTGATGACTTGTCTAAAATCGCCTCTCAGGTTTATGGCGACCCATTCGCCTGGACTAAAATCTATCAGGCGAATCAAAACCAGATTGATGACAAGAACCTCATTTACCCGGAACAAATATTATCCCTTCCCGGTAAATAGCAGGCAGCGCCCGTTTCGACTACTTTAATACCTTAATTCTGATTTTCGTGTTATTTCTGGCAGAAAATGGTTTTGAATAACGAATATCGAACAAGGAATGTCGAAATATTCACAACAGCGAGGATTTCGTAATTCGATATTCCTTGTTCAATATTCCTTTTTGGTTCCGGCTCGTTCGGGTTAGGGTTGTCTGCAGGCGGCTCCGCGGTTTAATATCATCTAATATAATCTCAGAAAAGAAGATAGCTGGCTCCCGCGCGCTCGGTTAATTCCGACAACCGGGAGCTTTTATTTTTTCATTCTGAAAATAGGGTTCAGGGTTTAGTTCAATGTGGTGTCGACTCTCCGCAGTCGACACCATACATGATAAAAACAATGTCTTAGTGTCATGCGGGGACGCATGACACCACTCAAATATCCTGTATGTAGGGGCGGCTCTTGCGGCCGCCCTTGAGATTATTTTCATGCTTAGCGGCACACCGCAGGTGTATGAGGATTTATTCTGAAAAAGGGTCTTGAGGCTGGGTGCTAGTAGAATTTGCAGGGTGGATTCTTAACCTACCGAAATTCTGTTATTCAACTCCAAAGCCCGGAGCCCAAAGCCCAAAGTCTAAAGTCTAGCCAAAGATATTTGAAATTTGATATTCACCACAGAGAACACAGAGATACACAACGCTAAAGGGTAAAGACTCAGGATAATTAACAGGGATTAAGGGGATAAAAGGGATAAAAAATGCAATCTTT
>JADHWD010000131.1 GCA_016783645.1 bacterium | reverse complement strand
AAATTTACAGGGATGAAAGGGATGAAGGGGATGAAAACATTGAATTTATTCCATCTCCAATGAAATCCTGTTATCAAACCGCTGATATTTTAATTTAGTTTTTCCAAAATATTGCATTTTTTATCCCTTTTATCCCCTTTATCCCTGTTAATTATCCTGAGTCTTTACATTTTAGCTTTGTGTATCTCTGTGTTTTCTGCGGCAAATATAAAATTTCAAATATCTTTGGCTAGTACTTGAACTCTGAAATTGCTGCCTTTTTGGCTAATAATTTAATTAACAATTTGTATTATAATGACTTATTTGTCACTTTTTCAGTATTCAGTATTCAGTATTCAGTATTTTTCCCTGCTGGGTTCCGGCTCATCCGGGTCAGGAATTACGGCTTCGCCAGCTGGGGGAAATAATGCAGGACCAATTCGATGATTTTCCTTAAATCGAAGGGTTTTTCCAGAAATCCATCGGGTTTGACTTTAGCGTCGGATATCAGCTGGCGGTAATGGGCGTAGCCCGTGATTAGGATAACCGGAGTGTCAGGGCTTATCTTCTTGATTTTACTCAGCAGCCTCAAACCATTGACTATCGGCATGTAAATATCGGTGATGACGATTTGCGGCCGTTCTTTCAAGTAAATATTAAATCCCTCCTCGCCGTTCATCGCAGTATAGACATCCGCGCCAATCCTATCTAAAACTTCGCTTAAAATTTCCAGAATGGGTTTTTCATCGTCAACGATTAAAATTTTTATTATAGTATCCTGACTCACGCTTCGTTCTTCGGATTTGTTTTTTCAGTATGAAGGTCGTACATGACCGAATTTAAATATTCCACTGGGATTAGATCCGTATAATTTCTGATACAGTGCACAACTTCCTTGATCCTTTTACATTCAAACTCTATCTGCGTAAGATTCTTCACCAATGAGGGATTCAAATCATCCTCTTTCATCAGCATCAACTGCACACTGCCTAAAATCACCATCAAAGGATTGTTGATTTCATGATTCAAAGTCACCACCATCGCGCCGATAGCGGCCATCTTTTCGGAATGTATCAGTTTGTCCTGCGCTTCCTGTAATTGCAGTAAGGCGTTATTGAGCTCCACATTCTTCTTTTTAATCTGCTCGTTAGTGGAATCGAGGTCATTATAGAGCGCGATGATCCCTTTGTTAGTTTCGGTTAATTCCTCCCGCAGATTATCTATCTCTTTTTCCGCCTCTTCAAGTTTTTTCCGAAGGATTATCTCATTATCATCGTTCTCATTCATAATTGACCACCCGCTATTATGCTGGCGTCGTCATTAGCCCGGCTATATTTTTTAATCACATGATGACTGAATCCCTGCAGATCTCCCGACCAAATCTGCTTGAAATCATCCAGCCACCGGATAGATATTCCGTCGCTGTGCATCACTATAATATCACCTTTTTTATAGGGATACTCATATGAGCGGAATTTCCGCAGTTTTATCCCCAGCGTCCCGTTATAATTGACGAAAGTTGTTATGTTTGTGTTGATGAGATGACCGAAAACATTGCCGATTCCGGTATAATTGACTGTATCGCTATTGGGTTTTGTCCGCAGGAAACCCAAAGCCACCCCTCGCGTTCCATGCAGTTTTTCATGGAGTATTTTGATCAACTCTTCTTCCGGCCATCGGTAATAATCCTCAATTATCCTCAATGTTATCTTAGTGGCTTTAAAGGCTTCAACTCCATGCCCTAAACCGTCAACTACCGCCGCCACTATTATATCATCGGAATTTTTCAGGAAGAAACCATCCCCGTTCTCCACTTCACCTATAAAAGGCCTGGAATAAACTCCGAAGCGCCAAGGCTGGAATTTTTCCATCTGACCATGAGCTTTCTTGGATATCCGCAGTTTCGCGCCGCGCTTGGACTGGGAAATATACTCGAAACTGTCCATCAAGCGGTTCACCGCTGGCAGACCGCCGCCCATGCTGGAACCGGTGGTATAGCCATCCTCCAAAGCTTTATGCAGGTCATTTATCCCTTCGCCCCAATCCTGAATCTCCAATATCAAAGCGTCCATAGTGATTTCAGGATCGAAAATATGCAGCATACCCCTGCCGCCGCCGTACTTCATCACATTTGAAACTAATTCCCTTAAAGCTATCTCAACTTCTTCCAATTGTGTCTTGTTTAGACCGCACCGCTTCCCAGCCTCACGGACTTTCTTGGAAGCGAGATAGATGGAAAACTCATCATCGATATCTATCCGTTCACCTATCGAACCGCTGTAATTCGCCTCGGCAAGTTCGGAATCTTCCGCATTCTCATCTTTGAAAAAAAGGGACATGTTGATTCTTGATTCTTGATTCTTGATTCTCGATTCTTGAATCTTGATTTTCTGAGCGCGGTTCTCGGTTCTCTATTTCCGGTTCCCGGCGTTTAACTATCTTTGGAAGTTACAGTTAATCCGGTGATGTCAAGGGCGGCTTCGATACCTTTGGACAGATTGGCTTTAGTGGTGATCTCTTTCAAATCGACGCCGAGATGAACTAAAGTCTGCGCCACTTCCGGATTTATTCCTGTGATGATGGTATCCGCGCCTAACAGCTTCACCGCCGCTACTGTTTTTATCAGATGCGACGCCACCAGTGTATCGATGATGGGCACTCCGGTGATATCGATGATTACAACCGCGCTTTCGGTTTCACTGATGCGTATTAAGATATTTTCCATTATCTGCATAGCGCGGGAGCTGTCAACCGTACCTATCAAAGGCAGAACTAATATACGCTCCCATATCCGGATAACCGGAGTGGATAACTCCATCACCACCTTTTGCTGTTCCCTCAGTTTGACCAGCATCTCCTGCAGTTTCTTGGTGTTCCGGCTGTTTTCGATGGAAGCGGCGGTTTGATTGGCTAACATCTCCAGCGGGAGCAGTCCTTCTTCGGTGGGACGCCTGCCGTCTACCGGGTCATCGATGGAAACCATCCCCACTATTTCGCCGCCGATGCTGTAAAGCGGGATGAAGAGGAAATCATCGGGATGCCATTCATGATTCGGGCTGTACTCTTTTTCGCTTTTTAAACCTTCCAAAGAGACTTGATCGTGAGGGATATAATATGACTGCCCGACACGGAACTTGTCGGAGAATATATTCTTTTTCTCTTCCATCGTAGAGCGCTTCATCTGCTTCAGTTTAGTTATTTGTTCATCCGTCAGACCGCCGAAACCCACTCTGCGCAAAGTTCCGTCAGGTTCTAATATCGACACCACCGAGCGTTGGAATTTGGAGTATTTAACTACCGCTTCAGCCACCCGCTGGCAAATTGTTTCAAGGTTGGTCTCCTGAATGATGGAAGTGCCCACGGAGATGAGGGCGCGAAGTTCTTTGTAATCGATTATAGAATGGTTCATATTTTCCCTGAAAATAAGTTTGACAAGTTAGCAAGTTTCCAAGTTATCAAGTTAATAACCATGTTCTGGCGGATCTTGTCCGCTGTATAGCGGATGTGACCCGCCGGCAAACTGAATATCGAACAAGGAATATCGATTAACGAATGATGAATAATCAGACACTTCTTCATTCCTTGTTCGTTATTCGATATTCATAATAATCCCCCCTGCCTCCCCCCTTTAGGAAAGGAGGAAACAGCGATTAGAGCGGAAGCCACTTGCAGGTCGTTACGGTCGTGCCCTTCCCGGCTTCCGATTCGAGGGCGAATTCATCCATTAATCTTTTAGCGCCGGGCAGACCCATGCCCATCCCTCGATGAGAAGTCCAGCCTTCGCTCATCGCCAGCTTAATATTCTTTATCCCCGGTCCATGATCGATGAAAATAATCCTCAAACCCCTACGCATATCTTTTTCCACTATTTGAATCTGAACTTCGCCCTGCCCCGCGTATTCCTGAATATTACGGGCTAATTCGGAGACGGCAGTGGTGATGCGCGTCTGGTCGATTAAATTAAAATTCATTCGCTTCGCCCAATTCCGGCAGGCTTGGCGGCAGACCACTACATCCTTTTCTTCCAGGATTTCAATTTTATCCTGCTCTTCTATCCTGTAATCGCTGTTCACGCGGCGTCCTTATCAAGCAGCTCTTCCAGCAGTGAAATAGCGGCTTCCAGGTTCAGAGCGGTGTACACACCTTCCAATCCAAGCCCCAATTCGACTAAAGTGATCGCCACCGCCGGCTGCATACCGGCTATCACTACCCGGGCGTCCATCAAACCCGCCATGCGGGCGGTGTCGCCTAATATCCGGCCAAGGTAACTATCCACCATATCGATGACGGAAATATCAATTATCACCCCGCGCGAATTGCATTTCTCTATCTGTTTTAAAATATCCATCTGCAGCTGCAAAGCCAGCCGGTCGTCCATATCCACCTGAATAGGAACGATAAGATAATCTTTTATCTTCAGGATGGGTATTTTCTGGTTTACAATCGAGCGGCGGCTGTCGATGGACGATATTCTTGGCATTTACGGATAACCTCAAATGATAATCTGTAAAAAAATGCGGGTATTGATAAATTTATCGTATATCATACACTAATTATTTACCGAATTATATATTCTAACTAAAATAAGAAAAAAATCGGATAATGTCAATAAAATGATTAAACCTTGCGCAAATAATCACATTCGATTGTTTTCGCTTCACCTTCCGGCTTTAGGATAATTCACCCCCATCCTCGCGGGATAATACCACCGTGAAAGAAGATAAATCGGCAGAATCAAAGCGAAAAGTAGCGGATATATTATCCCCGCAATGACCATTATTGCGGGACCGGCGATGTGATAAGTCCTCAAATAATCTTCCCGCCGCCCCTTGACAACCGCCCGGATGAAGAAGGGAAAAGAAATCAAACCTGCGGATAAACATACTATATCATGAAAAATCAGAGCAAGGTTGATAGATGCGATTAAAAATATCGTACTGATGATGATAGTCCTCCGTTCACCCCAGAGGACGGCGGAGGTGATTTTTCCCGTCGCTTCATCATCTTTCCGGTCAGTGATAGTGGAATTGAGAGAACCGGCCGCCATCAGTAGAAAATAAGGAGCGGCGGACTTTACCAGATTCACATCTAATTCTCCCCCGGCAAAAGTCCATCCTAAAGCGAAAGCCGCCCCTCCGTAAGCCAGCGCATTAGTTAAAAAATCGAAAACCGGCCTGCCGGAAAAGCGGGTGGGAGGGATGCAGTAAATTATCCCTAACAGCAATGTAAAAAAGAAAATCAAAGAGGCGGGGAAAAATACAAATGAAGCGGTTAGCGATACAATGAACAGGATTATCATCTCTACCGCCGCTGTCAGCTTGGGAAATTTACCTGATGCGATGAGCCATATCACCGGCGAACGCTTGTCGGTCTCATAATCGGCTAATTGATTCAATATATATATTCCGCCGAACAGCAGGCCGTATAGAAATAGTAAAATTGTGAAATTATTCTCATACGGCAGGACACGGATATTACTCAGAAGAGTAACTCCCAAATGATCAGCCTGCCCCGCGTTATAGCCAAAGATGACGAAAGCCCAGACCGGAACTAATAATAGCGGTCTGAGCACGAAAAAATAATCTAACAGCCGGATTGGTTCGCGTTTCATAACCTGCGTGAGTCTGCAAGTGTGGTAATTAGCGCATTAAAATCCAAAATTCGAAACAATTAAACCCTCATGCGCCTTCGGCGCACAACGAAGCATTAAAATAGTCTCAAGGGCGACCGCAAGGGTCGCCCCTACATTCCTGGATGTAAGTGTGGTGTCATGCGTCCCCGCATGACACTAAGATATTCCCTCTCGTTCCCATGCTCCCGCGTGGGAATGCATACTCTCCTTCCCATGCTGAAACTTCGGAACGAGAAAGCAGCTAACAGCTATTTTCAAGATAAACCCTCATGCGCCTAACGGCGCACCACCAAGCATGAAAATAGCGGCTTTTGGCTTTAGGCTCTGGGCTCTGGGCTTTAGGCAACCTGTTTCTACGAAACCGGTGAAATTTTGGGTGGGTTTATAACCCGCCCTTCCCTCTCGTTCCCACGCTCCAGCGTGGGAATGCATACTATTTTCAAGATAAACCCTCATGCGCCTAACGGCGCACCACCAAGCATGAAAATAATCGCAAGGGCGGCCGCGAGGACCGCCCCTACATTCCTGGATGTAAGTGTGGTGTCATGCGTCCCCGCATGACACTAAGATATTGTTATTATTGTATATGGTGTCGACTACGGAGAGTCGACACCACATTATTGCTATGGGACTTGAATTAAAAATCGATCCTGAATCCGAACCGGTTGGTATTGCCTAAATCGGAATCGAAGGGGATATAGGCGAAATCGAAGCCGAGCCGCTTATAGTTCAATCCCACACCTAAAGTGTAACTGCGTTCGTCATAGCCGATTAGATAGCCGCCCCTGAAGGAAACTATATCCACCGGCGACCATTCCATTCCGATATTGCCGCGTAAAGGTTCATCGCGCACCATGTTCAATCCTCCGCCGAGCTGTATTTCACCGGCGATCCCCAAATCTTTCACTATCCCTGCCCCCGCGCGGAATGTCATAGGAACTTGCGGTTTCTCGTAATCCATCTCGGAAACCCCTCCAATATTGTGAACCGATGCGCCTATCCGGTAGTCTCCGATATTGCAAAATGCGCCGAAATCGAACAGCCAGCCGCCGGATGACTCATAATATATCTTCTCTTCCACATATTTGACTCCCATACCCAAAGACAGCTTATCATAGAATGTATAAGCCAGATTAGCGCCGAGGCACAGATTGCGGGAATCGATAACCGCCGCCGGTTCCGGCGAAGGAGTAGAACGGATTTCAATATCATCGACTCCGGTAGATAAAACATTCACGCCCCAATGAATATAAGGCTTATTGAAATGCGCTTCCAGGAAATTGACTTTAGTGTCCACAATCCAATTGTTATGGGCGAAGGTGACGCCATTGCTCCCCTCCGCGCCCAGTAACGCCGGATTGTAATAACTCCCGGCGGAAGCGTCCCCTAAAACGACGCCGGCGTCGCCCATCGCCCCGCACCGGACATCCGGGCTTATCTTCAAAAAGGCGAATCCATTGGGTGAATCCGCATGAGCGGCGCAAACCGCCATCAATAATATTATCGGTAGAATAATTTTAATTTTCATGATGTTAATCACATTGTTAAAATTGGGTTTAGTATCTTACCTGTTAAGTGTAAGAGTCCATCTCTTACATTAACATTTCCCCTTATGAAAATTTACAGGGATGAAAGGGATAAAAGGGATAAAAACATTGAATTTATTCAATTTTCGATAAAATCCTGTAACTTTGAGATATACCAGTTTTAAAAAGAAATTTCCGATGTAGGGGCGGTTCGCGAACCGCCCCTACAGAGCAGATATTCACTCGTTCCCACGCTCCCGCGTGGGAATGCATACCAGACTCCCGTTCCCACGCTAGAGCATGGGAACGAGAAAATATTTCAATCTAAAACAAAATCGTCCAAGAAAATATCATGGTGTCTTCCGGCGAAATCTCCTCGATGATATAAGCGGCATCGATAATAGACATAGTTTCCAGCATAGGGAAACTGTAGCCGAAGCCGAAAGCGGGTTTATCGTTATCGTAACCGAACCTGATGCTGAAACGGTACTGTTCCGAATACAATATCTTATACTGCATACCGAAATGATGCTTGACCGTTTCTTTGGAGCTCGTTTCAAAGTCGTATTCGGCGGCGAGGTCATCGACCGGTATGAAGGCGATCCCCGCCTTGTAAATCCGGGGATATTCGTCGTTGCGGGTAGAGCCTTCGGAATAGAACTTGGAGGAATCCCAGGAGTTCTTGCCGTTGATATCTTTAACCTGCGCGCCTATCTGAATCTGCCGGACAGGTTTATATAACAATCCGAAGTCCACACCCACCGAGGTAGATTTCAACGCTTTATTATCGTCCAGCATCTCCGGGAACAGCGAATAGATGATTTTTATCCCGATGCCAAGCGCTAATTTATCCGAGAACTTATTGGAGAAGGCGAAGGCGAAGGCGTTGTCGAAATAGCTCAGCATCCCGTAATGATTGCCGTCGTAATCCCGCCCGTCGATATCGGTCACCCCGGCGTTGATCCATCCGAGAGCCAGTCCGGCGGACGGTTTCAAGGGGAAGCTGATTCCCAGATAACTGAACCTGCGGTCGAGGGATAATTGGGAATATGAGACGGCGAATGTGCGATGTTCCATGAAAGACAATCCTGCGGGATTATAGTAAGCGGCGAAGCCGTTATCGGCCCGGGCTACAAAAGCGTTCCCTTGAGCGATAGCTTCCGCCCCTAATCCCATGCGCAGAAACGCCCCGGCGTAACCGCCGTTGGTCTCAGCGTATAAACAGGAAGCCGATAAGGCGATCAGCGCAGCTAATATTGATAATTTTATTATCTTGTCGAAAAATGAACGGCTAAATAGGCGCATGTGATGAATAAATCTAAACTTTATTGAATAATTTCCTTAAAACAGCTTTCATACTGCAATTTCCAGCACTTTATCTTCAGGCATGAAAGACTTCTCGTCTATATCCACCGTTAAACAAGCTTCCACCGCTTCATAGATATTCTGCAATAGTTCTTCAAAAGTGTCTCTTTGAGTGGCGCAGCCGGGGATCGCCGGTACTTCCGCCCAATAACCCCCTTCTTCAGCCTGATGGATAATAACTTTTAATTTCATATAAACACCTCGTCTTTCAATGTAGTCATTGATTTATATATTATTCGTGTTAATTCGCGAAAATTCGTGTTCATTCGTGGTTAGATACTTACTCATTCGATGTAAGAGTTCATCTCTTACAGTGACATTTCCAATTATTAAAATTTACAGGGATGAAAGGGATGAAGGAGATGAAAACATTGAATTTATTCAATCTTCGATGAAATCCTATTATCA
>JADHWD010000130.1 GCA_016783645.1 bacterium | reverse complement strand
TGAAGGAGATGAAAACATTGAATTTATTCAATCTTCGATGAAATCCTATTATCAAACCGCCGATATTCTAATTTAGTTTTTCCCAAAGATTGCATTTTTTATCCCTTTCATCCCCTTAATCCCTGTTAATTATCTTGAAACTTTAGCCTTTTGTATCTCTGTGTTCTCTGTGGTGAATATCAAATTTCAAATATCTTTGGCTAGGCTTTAGTGAGAACGGGAAGAATCTGTAACAATAGTAGGCGCTTACCGCTATGATATCGACAAAAAATTGTCGGTATTTTCAGAATGTTTTTTTCTTTTTGAACCGTAGATAAAAACTGATTTTCGCTGATTTCGCTGATTATAATATCAGTGTCATCATTCTTTCATCAGCGTCATCAGCGGTTCAAAAAATTGCAGCTGCGCAGCCTCCTCTTCCGGGTTAAAGTCCCGGACGAGGCGTAGGCTCTTCGCTGTTTTGTGTGGGTAACCCTTGTGTTAATCCAATGACCCTTTTATCGTCATTCCGGCTTGTCCGGAATCGGACAGTAATAGTAATTATACTGTCATTCAGATTGCATTGTTCTAAAACCTGCCAACTTTCTAACTTTCTAACTTGCCAACTTGCCAACTTGCCAACTTCCCTCTGGCATAGACTTTGTAATTATTCAGTCGGAATCATAGTCCGCAGTTATTTCCCCTGTCTTAATCGGTAAATTCCCGCCGGTGTTAAAAATAGGCGGAATAATTTGCCTTCAGACGGGGAAAAAACTGCCGGAGTGGGAATAATATACCCTTTCGTTCAATTGCTATTATGTTAGACAAACTGCTTATCAAGAACACCATAGCCCCGGTTTTGAAGAAGAGCCTTGACGCATACTCTTTGCGGCATAAGGCGATAGCATCCAATCTCGCCAATGTTGAAGTCAAAGGCTTCAAACGGCGGGAAGTGAAGTTTGAAGATGAATTGAAGGACGCGCTTTTCGACAGGGGCAGGGGATTATGCAGAACTCACAGCAGGCATATGCCTATCCGCAAAGGTATCGAAGATGTCAATCCCGATGCCGTAATAGACGCTTCTAACCCCAAGTATAACGCTATAAACAATGTCGATGTCGATATGGAAATGGCGGACATGGCGAAAAACCAGTTGAATTTCAACACTATGGCAACGGTTTTGAGGATGGAATATCAGCGATTGAGGATGGCGATCCGGGGAACTTAAACTTTAGACTCAGGACTCAGGACTCAGGACTCAGGACTCAGGACTCAAGACTTAAGGCTCAAGCGCTGGCAGGTCCCACCCGCCGGCGGCGGGCAAGACCTGCCGGAACAGGATTTTTAACTTGCGAACTTGTCAACTTGCAAACTTATTTACAAAGTAAATAGGAAGATATGATGAACAAAGCGCCTTATATGACAGCCTTAGATATCAGCGCCAGCGGATTGCGGGCGATGCGCATCCGGATGAACGCTATAGCCTCCAATGTGGCGAATATCAACACCACTCGCACTGATGAAGGTGGACCCTACCGGCGGCAGATCACAGTTTTATCACAGGAGAAAGGTTCGGCTCCTTTCAGCGACCTGTTGACCGCCGCCAGATTGAAGCTGGTCACCACTAAATGCTGTCATCTGTTACCCTTGAAAGGCGGTTATGAAGACCGGCTGGTATCCGGTGTCGAAGCCAATGTTACTTTGGATAACTCACCTCCTAAAATGGTATTCGACCCGTCGCATCCCGACGCCGATCCTTCAGGATATGTCGCCATACCCAATATTAATATTGTGACCGAGATGGTGGATATGATTTCCGCTTCCAGGTCCTATGAAGCCAATGTAACCGCAATCAATGCGGTCAAAGGGATGGCGCGTAAAGCGTTGGAAATTTAATCTTCGATATTAGATCTTCGATATTAGATATTAGATATGTGATATTAGATATTAGATATGGTAAAGATACAGACAGCCCGGTTTCTCCGAAACCGGAGAATATATGTTTAACTTGCAAACTTGTAAACTTGCTAACTTCTCGATATAGGAGGTAATTGTGGACAAGATAACAGGTCTATCCCAGCAATACCGTGACATTATTCAGGGAATAGACAATAAGAAGCCTGATGATAAGTCTTTCAAGGATGTCATCAATAAGTTCATCAGTGATGTGGACAAGATGCAGAAGATTTCGGATCAGGCTGTGAAAGATTACGCCACCGGCGAAGTGTCCGATATTCATCAAGTGATGGTGGCGGCGGAAGAAGCCAATCTCTCCTTCCAGCTGATGATGGAAGTCCGCAACCGTTTAGTGGAATCTTACCGCGAAATTATGCGGATGCAGGCGTAATAATAAGTTGGCAAGTCAGCAAGAATTGCAATCCATGAGGATTATCAAGTGAATTCTTTATATCATTTTAGCTTTATCCAAAACTACCCCAATATTCGTCATTCCGGCTTGTCCGGAATCGGCTGGGACAACTACTTGCATGCCGATTCTGGACGCGTCCGCTGTACAGCGGACTTGTCAGAATGACGAAAGTTGTGATTATTTCATAGAACTAAAATGTTACAATTCTTTAAATCATCAAGTAATATGATAACATTTAAATAAATCGAGTCGAGGTTGATTATGGCCGCAATGGCCGATTACCGTAATCAATTGAACGAACTGCTGGGGAAATTGTCAATCCGTCAGCGGATCACATTAGGAATCGTAGCCGTTAGTGTCCTGGTGGCGCTGATAGTGCTGATGAATTGGGCTTCCCGCCCCAAATACTCGGTGTTATATACCAATCTGAATCACAAAGACGCCGGGCGGATTGTAGATGAGTTGAAGACTCTAAAAGTCCCTTACAAAGTGGAAGCCGGCGGGGCTACCATATTAGCTCCGGAACCGCAGGTATATGAACTGCGCATGAAGTTCGCCAATTTGGGAGTTCCCCAGGAGAGCGTGGTTGGCTATGAGATATTCGACCAGCCGAAATTAGGTATGACCGATTTCGTCCAGAAACTGAACTATCACCGCGCTCTGGAAGGAGAATTATCCCGCACTTTAAACAGCATATCGGAGATTTCACAGGCGCGGGTGCATATCGTCGTGCCCAAACCCGCCCTCTTTGAAGAGGATAAGCATGAAACTACCGCCTCGGTGACGGTGAGATTAGCCTCCGGGCGGTCATTGAACCGCGGACAAGTGCAGGGAATCGCTAATTTAGTGGCGTCATCGGTGGAAGGATTAAAACCGGAAAATATCACTATCGTCGATACTGACAGCAATATCCTATCAGCCGATTTAGGCAAAGATCCCGCTATCGCCCTTTCCGGCAGTCAATATGAACTGCAGCAGCAAGTGGAAAAATACTTGGAAGACAAGGCGCAGTCATTATTGAACGGCGTATTAGGAACCAACCGCTCTATCGTCCGAGTTTCGGCGGAATTGAATTTTGATAAAATCGAAAGCACCTCGGAGACCTTCGATCCCGAATCCCAGACCATCCGTTCTGAGGAGACTACATCTAAGACCGGCACTACCAACACTTCTTCTCCCCAGCCCCAGACAAACGCCGCCGCAACTTCAAATTCCCAGGATGAATCGGAATCCACCATCACCAATTATGAGATCAGCAGCAATGTCGAGCATGTGGTGAATTCTGTGGGCGATATAGGGCGGATAACTGTAGCGGTTTTAGTTGATGGTATCTACCGCGTCGTGACTGACCAAGAGGGCAAATCTACGCGGGAATACACGGACCGGCCTCCGGCGGAATTGAATAAACTCGCTTCTATTGTGCAGAACGCTATAGGTTTCAGTCCTAACCGCGGCGATGAGTTCACCATCAGCAGTTTCGCCTTCGACACTACCAGGGAGGAGGAATTATCGGCGGAATTGGCTGACGCCGCCCGTTATGAATTCTGGCGCGATGTGGTTCAAAAGGGTTTCTTAGCCCTCGCCGCTATAGGAATGATTATCCTCGTCAGAATATTACTGAGCCGCATTAAGAAAGCGGCTAAGGAGTTGGGGATTTCCATAACTCCGGCGTTTGCGCCAGCCGCTGCCGCGGGACCTCCTTTAAGTCCGATGGAAGCCGCCCGTAAAGCGCGGGTCGAAGCGGAACGGGAAATCGGAAAGATTGAAGATGAAATCTCGCTGGACACATTAGAGAAGGAAGATTTGAAGAAAAAATTAGTCAATTTCATAGATGAGAAACCCGAACAAGCCACGCAGTTAGTCAGAACCTGGCTCTACGAAGAGGAGGAAAAATAATGGCTCAGGCATACCCTCAAAAAATCAATGTAAAGCGCCTCAATGGTCCCCAGAAGGTAGCGGTGTTGATGATAGCGCTGGGGATCGACTGCGCCGCCAATATTTTTCAATACCTCAGCGATGAAGAGACCGAATTGGTCGCAAAAGAGATCGTCTCTATGCGCAATGTTACTTCAGAAGTTTTAACTCAAGTGGCGAATGATTTTTATCAGATGGTGCTGGCGCAGGAATATATCGCTGTCGGCGGATCTAGCTTCGCTCAGGAAATCCTGACTAAAGCTCTGGGTGAAAATAAAGCGGTCGATGTGATCAAACGGGTGCAAAGATTACTTCAGGTTAAAGGCTTCAATGTGCTGAAGGATGTCGAACCTAACCAGCTTCTCACATTCATTCAGAAAGAACATCCGCAGACTATCGCTTTCGTAATGGCGCAGTTGAATCCTATGCAGGCGGCGACGATATTAGCTGATCTGCCGCCTAACCTTCAGAATGAAGTGGTCTACCGCTTCGCCACTATGGAACGCGTCAGCCCTGAGACCATCAGCAGTGTCGAAAGCGTGCTGGAATCACGCATCGACTTCACTCAAAGCGCATCGCAGTTAGGCGGCGTCAAGAGCGTGGCGGAAATACTCAACTTAGTGGGAACTTCGACTGAGAAATCCATATTAGGCAATCTATCGGAACAAGATCCCGAACTCGCCACCGAAATCAAGAACCTGATGTTCGTATTCGACGACCTCATTTACCTTGACGATCGTTCCATTCAGAAAGTGCTGAAGGAAGTGGACAATAAAGAATTAGCCCTCGCTTTGAAACATTCCAATCCCGAAGTCAAGAAGAAACTACTCGCCAACTTGTCGGAACGCGCCGCTCAGATGGTGGAAGAGGAGATCGGTTATTTAGGGCCTGTGAGACTCCGCGATGTGGAAGAATCTCAGCAGCGCATCATCGATATCGTCCGCAAACTGGAAGAGGACGGCCTAATCGTAATAGTCGGCGGCACCAAAGCCGAAGAGATGGTGGAATAAAATAAGTTAAGAGTTAAGTGTTAAGAGTTAAGAGTTAAGAGTTATAAATTGATGTAATACTTTAGATCTATGAATTTAATCGGGATGTGCTGTCAAGTGTCCCCACTTGACAGTATTTCCTATAATCTTCTTACTTATGTGTTGCGTCAGGTGAGGACACCTGACGCAACGATTTTTCTCGTTCCCACGCTCCTGCGTGGGAATGCATACTATAATACATACGGATTTATTATTGCCAATTCGTGTCATTTGTGGAAATCTTTAAAATAATGAAAGCTTCCGAACCCAAACCCTTCGTCATGCCGGACTTCGTCGAAGAGCGTGAAACGCAGAAGCGGATAAAGTCTAAAGTCGAACAGGTGACGCGCTTAGCCGCCGAACAGCTTGACATGGTCCGCCGCCAGCATGAAACGCGCTCAAAAAAGTTTCAGGAGCGGCATCAACAGGAGCTGGCTAAAGTGAAAGCCGAATCTTTTGAGGCAGGCCGTCAGCAGGGTCTGTCCGAAGCTGATGAACGGGTGGAGCGCGCCTTGATGCAGCTGGAAAAGACGGTGAAGGAGATGGTGAATGCGGGCAAGGATTTTTTCCGTAATGCGGAAAAGAATGTGATTGAATTAGCGTTAGCGGTTTCCCGCAGAATACTGGGCAGGGAAGTGGAAACCGATAAAGAAATAATCGTCCACAGCGTCCGCGAAGCATTAAAAAGGGTGGCGGATAAGGTTCAGGTCAATGTTCATGTCAATCCGGAGGATATGGCGGTATTAGAGAATCACCGTGAAGAGTTGCAGCGTATCGACCGCAATCTGCCGGAATTGAAATTTGTCAGCGATGAAAGAGTCGATAGAGGCGGCTGTGTGATTCGCACCCGCACCGGCGCAGTGGACGGCAGACTGGAATCGCAGTTAGAAGAGATTGAACGGAATTTTTTGAAAAAGTGAAATAACGGCTTTGGACTTTGGACTTTGGGTAGCCCGGTTTCTCCGAAACCGGAGAAACTCGCATCTCGCAGCTCGAAACTCGGAACTTGAATCTATTTTAATAAAATCTGTAATTAAAAATCGGCCGCGCTATGATTTCATCCCCGGATCCGGCGATGATATTCGCCCGTTATCACCAGCTTTTGGGATTAATTGATCCCATCAGACCTATCGGCAATGTGGTGAAAGTGGTGGGATTGGTGATAGAATCGGAAGGTCCTTCCGCTTCTATCGGTGAGATTTGCCTTATTGAGACGAATGAGGGTAAGCGTGCGGCGGAAGTGGTGGGTTTCCGCGATAACCGCACACTATTGATGCCTTTGGGTGAAATGGCGGGATTGACTCCCGGAGCTAATGTCACCGCCACCGGTTCCCCCTTGAAAATCAATCTGGGATTGAGTATGCTGGGAAGGATAATCGGCGGATTAGGCGAACCGCTGGATGACAAGGGGCCTCTGCCGATAGAAGAGACCAGAGACACCATAGCCGCTCCCCCCGACGCTGTCAAGCGGCGGCGGATAACCGAATCGATAGCCACCGGCATCCGCTCGATAGATGCGATCTGCACATTGGGCAAGGGTCAGCGTATGGGTATTTTTTCCGGCAGCGGTGTGGGTAAAAGCATCATATTGGGAATGATCGCCCGCAACACTTCCGCCGATGTCAATGTAGTCTGCTTAGTGGGTGAACGCGGCAGGGAAGTGCGGGAATTCTTAGAAAGGGATTTGGGTGAAGAAGGATTGAAAAGGTCGGTTGTAGTGGTGGTGACTTCGGATAAACCGGCTTTGATAAGGCTAAAAGGCGCTTTTATAGCAACCACAATCGCGGAATATTTTCGCGACCAGGGCGCGGATGTGATGCTGATGATGGACTCGGTCACAAGGGTGGCGATGGCTCAAAGGGAAGTAGGTTTGTCGGTCGGCGAACCGCCCACTACCAGGGGATACACTCCTTCAGTGTTCGCGCTGCTGCCCAAACTGATGGAACGCTCCGGCAGCGCTGAAAATGGTTCGATTACCGCGCTGTACACCGTCTTAGTGGAAGGCGATGATATGAACGAACCGGTGGCGGATCATACGCGTGCCATACTCGACGGCCATATTATACTGTCCCGCCAGTTAGCTTCAATTAATCACTATCCCGCCGTCGATGTGATCCCTTCAATCAGCCGAGTGATGATAGATGTTGTTCCCGAAGAGCATATGAATATGGCGAGGAAGGTAAAAGAGGTGATCGCAACCTATAGAGAAGCCGAGGATCTGATAAATATCGGCGCTTACGCCAAAGGCTCTAACAAAAAGATAGACTTCGCTATCAGCGTTAATGATAAAGTGAATCAATTCCTGCAGCAGGAGATGTTTGATAAAGTGGATTACAAGCAGGTGCAGGAGGGACTTTTAAATTTATTCTAAAAATAGGGTTTAAGGTAAAGGGTAAAGGGTAAAGAAAAGTTGAATATCAATGTGGTGTCGACTCTCCGCAGTCAACACCATTCGACCGTGTTGTCAGGCGTCCCCGCCTGACAGAAATCCGATTTTCATGCTTCGGGGTGCGCCGCAAGCGCATGAAGGTTTATTTTAAATTCAAAAGTTTTCAAGTTAGCAAGTTGACAAGTTACAAGCAGCAAGACAAAATCCTGTTCTGGCAGGTCTTGTCCGCTGTACAGCGGATGTGACCTGCCAGCTTAGAATAATCCCCCTTAGTCCCCCTTTAGAAAAGGGGGAAACAGGGATTTCCCGGTTTCGGTGAAACCGGGCTGCCGTCTGAATATCGAACAAGGAATGTCGAATAATAAATGAAGAAGAGTCTATTGTCTATATGTCATTCCCGCGCAGGCGGGAATCCAGTCAATTAACAAAAACACGATTCCTTCTCGTTCCCACGCTCCAGCGTGGGAATGCATAAAGGGCGAAGCATTATTTTCAAATGATTAATATTTTTATTGTTACCCTAAAAATGCTTCGCCCCTACGAAATCTGATACATGTTTTAATTACGCCCCAATAGGGCAAGATCCTACGGAACACTTTGTTACTTGCCAACTTGTAAACTTGTAAACTTGCAAACTTATTCATGCCAAGATTCCAATTTAGATTACAGAAAGTGCTGGAAGCCAAGCAGGCTTTTGAGAAGGTGAAATTGAAAGAAGCTGGAGAAGCTCGCAGGAAGCTGTCCCTGGCTGAATTCAACTTCACACAAGCTATGATCAAGCGGCAGAATTTTCAGCGTGAGATGGCGGTTCGCAGGAAGCAGAGCAGGATGGTCAGCGAGTTGCGGTCTGATTTACAATATGAGAGATTATTAACCGGTGAGATAAAAGCGAGCGATAGGATAGTCAGAGACGCTAAACGGGATTTAGAGATCAAGACGCGTGAACTTGTGCAGGCGATGAAAGAACGGAAGATAATTGAAAAACTTCGCGAACGGAAATGGGCGGAATATTTGAAGGAATCCGAAAAAGAGGAGTTGAAATTCAACGATGAAATCGCCGCCCAGCGCTGGAATACTGTCCCCCAAAACCTTTTAGCACCTAAATTCTAGCCAAAGATATTTGAAATTTTATATTTGCCACAGAGAACACAGAGATACAAAAGGCTAAAGATTCAAGATAATTAACAGGGATTAAGGGGATGAAAGGGATAAAAAATGCAATCTTTGGGAAAAACTAAATTAGA
>JADHWD010000005.1 GCA_016783645.1 bacterium | reverse complement strand
GTTCCCGATAGGTTTCAAGGGCAAAGCCCGTAACCTGTCGGGGATATGCCTGCCGCTTTACGCCTCCTGCGGAGGCTTGAAAAGCGGCAGGAACACAAAGGTTGATTTACCCAACATTATTGTGATGACATTACACTAGTGCCTTTGTTGTAAGGGCGAAGCAATTTGTATAAGTGATTAATATTTTTATTGTTAACTAAAATTACTTCGCCCCTACATTCTGTGAAAATATATTTCAATTAAGCGCTTATGACCCATGACCCTTTACCCTATTTACAAACAAAAATCCGAAATATCGTAATAAAATATAAATAAATGAATAACAATAACATAATCGTCTTTTTTATCGCCGATATCATCGGCCAGCCGGGATTCAATATCACCGCCAAGCTGCTGCCCGGTTTGGTGAAGAAACACAATGTGGATTTAGTGATCGCCAACGGTGAAAACGGTTTCAACGGCAGGGGGATGACGGAGAAATTAGCCGCGGAGTATCATGCAATCGGCATCGATGTCATCACCAGCGGCAATCATATCTTCGATAATTATAAGGTCTATCCAGTCTTCAAGAACGATGAGAATCTCTTACGCCCCATGAACTACCCTAGAGGAGTGGCGGGCAGGGGTTTCACGGTGTTCACTATCAAGAGCGGAGCTAAAGTGGGAGTGCTGAACCTGCAGGGTCGGACTTTCATGCAGACTATCGACTGCCCTTTTCAAACCGGGCAGTACTGGTGCGAAAAAATCCGGACGGAAACGCCGGTTATCATCACTGATTTTCACGCCGAAGCGTCCGCGGAGAAGCAGGCGATGGGATGGTTTCTCGACGGCAAAGTGTCCGCCGTCATCGGCACTCACACTCATGTCCAGACCGCCGACGAACGGATACTGCCCGGTGGAACAGCATTCATCACCGATGTGGGAATGACCGGGCCCTTCGATTCAGTTATAGGGATGAGCAAAGAAGTATCAATCAAACGGTTCACTTTACAGACTCCGTTCAAATATGAAATCGCCTCAGATAATATCCGCTTGAACGCCGCTTTGCTGGAAATCAATCCCGCTGACGGGAAAGCGGTTAAGATTGAAAGAATAGCATTGCCATGATTCAGGCAGGGGCGGGTATGTAACCCACCCCTCCCTCTCGTTCCTACGCTCCGGCGTGGGAATGCAGATATAGATTCACAACGAATTAAACGAATTAAACGAAGAATATTCACAGTGAATTAAGTAGATTAAGTAATTCGCTGATATTAATGCACTTAATTACTCAATTACTGTGAATATTAGGCACTTACCGCTGAAGCATTGATAAAAAATACTCGACATTCTTAACTGTATTTAAACATATTGGAATTTCTCCGAAGCTCAAATTATCTGCCATATTTTAGAACTTTGTGAACTTTGTGGTTAGAATTAAAAAAGAAACCACAAAGGACACCAAGAATACGCAAAGAACACAAAGATTAATATCGTCTAATATAATTAAATATAAAATAAACAGTTTTAAAATGATGATAAAATATCTATTCACCATTATATTGCTTCTTTTCACCGCAGGCTATATTTCCGCCTCTCAGATTAATTCCCATGACCTGACGATCGATTTCACGCTTCAGGAGCACAGCTTCACAATTGTAGATGTGATGGAGATCGGGCATGATGGGAATGGAAAAATCGACTTATTGATCAATAATGACTTCTCGGTCGATAAAATCAGGATCAATGATAAAAAGGCGAAATTCAAGGAATTCCCGGAATACGATTGGAGCGGATTTCAGGAAAATTTCACCGGTGATGACAGCGTTTATTTCGGCCGGGCGAAGATGCTGCAAATCAAACTGAAGAGCAAATTCCGAAAAGCTGATAAACTGAAACTGGAAATCCGCTATTCCGGGGTAATCTACGATACTGTCAGCGCCGCTTCCTTCTCCAGAGTGAATATCGCCGACCAGACTATAGGGACTATCGGGGAAAAGGGAGTCTATCTTAGCCCGGAGGCGGTATATTATCCCTGCATGGCGGAAGGAATGCCCCGTTTTTCCGTCACCACCAGACTGCCGGAGAGATGGCATTCGGTGACTGACGGCAGATTAGTTTCGCATCGAACTAACGGCGGAATCAGTGAAACCCGCTGGGAATCGCCCCATCCCACTGACGGATTATACATTTCCGCCGGGATTTATTATATACAGAAAGAAGAATGCGGTGATATCGATATTTACGGATTTTTCTTTCCCGAAGACAGCCTTTTAGCGAAACAGTACGCTTCCGCCTGCGTCGATTATATCAAGCTGTATGAAGACCTCATCGGACCTTATCCCTACAGCAAGTTCGCGGTAGTGGAGAATTTCTTTCCCACTGGCTACGGAATGCCCTCCTGGACATTGTTAGGGCAAAGAGTGGTGCATCTACCCTGGATTGTCAATATCTCATTAGGGCATGAAATATGCCACAACTGGTGGGGCAATTCTGTCTTCGTCGATTATGAGAAGGGCAATTGGTGCGAAGGATTGACCACTTACTGCGCCGATTATCTGTATAAAGAGCGCGAGAGCGAATCCGCCGCCGCCGATTACCGCACCGGTCAATTGAAGGAATATCTCGATTATGTCACCCCGGAGACCGATTTTCCCTTGACCGAATTCACCGGGCGTACAGAGACCTATACCCGCGCAATTGGTTATGGCAAATCGGCGATGGTGTTCCATATGCTGAGAAAACTTATAGGCGATGAGGATTTCTGGGAGAGTTTGGGCGATTTATATAACCGCCAAATATGGCAGAAAACTTCCTGGGACGATATTCAACAGGTTTTCGAGGATAATTACGGCGATGATCTGGAATGGTTCTTCAATCAATGGGTGAAATCCACCGGAGCGCCGGAATTATCCATTGTGAACGCCTCGCTGGACAAATTTCAAGAGCGGTATATAGTGAACTTAGAAATTGAACAGCCGTTAGAACCTTTCATCCTCAATGTTCCCATCACCATCCATTTCAACGACACTATCGAAACAAGATGGTCCGAAATCAGTCCGGGAGTTCATAAATTCGCCTTCGCTTTTGATAAAAAGCCGGAAGCGGCGGGAGTAGATATCAACTGCGATGTGTTCAGAGAACTCGACCGCGATGAACTGCCGCCCTCATTATCCGAAGTCCTCGGTTCAAGCAGTCTGGTAATCGCCAATCCATCGGCCGGAGACACATCTGTAACCGCCGCTTATCAATCACTCGCTTCCCAATTGAACCGGAAGGGCGATGCGGTTGTCAAATTTGACACTGAAATAACCGATGAAGATATCGCGCAAAACTCAATAATAATCATGGGTAAACCCGGGCAGAATGCGCTGTTTGAAAAACTGTTGACGATGGGTGTGGAATGGGATAAATGGGCTCAACTCAAGCGCCATGACGGCGGATTTTCCCTCATGGGCAGGGATTTCATCGGTGATGACGCATCGATTATAATAGTCCTGCGTAATCCGTTAAATCCCGACAACAGCATAGCGGTGTTCGCCGCCAATTCACCGGAGGAAATAGAACGCACCGGAGTGAAACTCGTCCACTATGGTAAATACAGCTACCTCGCCTTTCAGGGCGGCAGAAACCTCCTTAAAGGAAAATGGATGGTGACGGAAAATCCCATGATGCGCAAATTCTGAATAGTTAAGTAGTTAAGTAGTTAAGTAGTGAAGTTTTATCGGGTGAGTTGGGAAGTAGGAGAATGATGAATGCAGAATGATGAATGATGAAAAAATCTGCTTAATCCGCTTAATCCGCTGTGAATTTTGTCGTTCCAATAGCCAAAATAGCCATAATAGCCAGTGAATCATTTAGTTCCTGCCGTTTTTCAAGCCTCCGAATGAGGCGTAAAGCGGCAGGCTCTTCCCCGTCAGGTTACGGGCTTCGCCCTTGAAACCTGCCGGGAACTTAAGAAGATTCACAGCAGATGAAGCGGATATAAAACAGTCACTTGTCACTCGACATTGGTGTTTCGGATTTCTTAGCTTTAATAGCTTTCATAGCTTGTGAATCATTATCCTTAGTTACCTTGATTACCTGTGAATCTTTTTCACACTTTATTTGACATTTATAAACATATTGTTTAAATATTGATATTATGACTGAAAAAGAGACCAAATGGGTGGCTCTGCATGACCTGCCGGGCAAGCTCTACGCCGATATGGTGAAAGAGGCGTTGGAGAATAGGGGCATTCCCTGCATCGTCCGCTCGCTGTTCGGGTCGGGCGGGCTCGGCGTTATCAGCGGCGCCGGAGCTGTCGGTTTCCGCGACCGGATAATGGTGCCGGAAGAATATTTCGAGGAAGCCCAGCAAATCCTCACCGATATGATGGATCATATATGAAATTAAGTTACAAGTTACAAGTTGCAAGTTTGCAAGTTAAATCGGACAACTTGCTGACTTGAGAATTTGCCAACTTGAAAACATTTCAGTGTTCCCGACAGGTTTCAAGGGCATAGCCCGTAACCTGTCGGAAATAATTAAGTTACAAGAGAAATTATCTCGACTTGCAGACCTTTATTACTGGAGGATTAGATGGCGAAGTACTCCGGTGAACATTGGGAGATGGTGAAGTGGCTGGAACAGAATTCCTTCTCATTGGAAGATAAATACGATTTACAGAACGCTCCCCGCCGCCGCCGTAAAAAACAGGTTAAGCGGAAAGATAACCGCGAGCCGGAAGCGGCGCTGGATCTGCACGGTTTGACCCAGGAGGAAGCGTTTAAAGAGATCAGAAATTTCATATTGGGAAGCAAGCTCAAAGGATATTACCTGATAAAGATAATCCACGGCAAGGGTCTGCATAGTCCGGGCGAGGCGAAACTGAAAGCCCTGGTGATTCATTATCTAAATAACGAAGGCAGAAATCTTTATTCTTCCTGGCAGTACGCTCCTGATAATCAGGGCGGCGAAGGAGCGGTATTGGTGTTTCTGTGATGAAAGAAGGCTTTGGGCTTTGGGAAATGACTCAGGACTCAGGACTCAGGACTCAGGACGCAGGACGCAGGACTCAGGACTCAAGACCCAAGTGCTGGCAGGTCACACCCGCCTGCGGCGTGCAAGACCTGCCAGAACAAGGTACTAGACCCTAGACCCCAGTCCCTAAACCCTATTTTAAGAGTAATGAAAACACTATAACTATAACAACATCGGAGTCAAACATGAGCACGATAATCGATGTCACCGGGCGGGAGGTATTAGATTCCCGCGGTAATCCGACAGTAGAGGTGGATGTTACATTGGAAAGCGGCGGGTTCGGGCGGGCGATCGTCCCTTCCGGCGCTTCCACCGGCGAACATGAAGCGCTAGAGATGCGGGACGGCGATGAAGAGCGTTATATGGGCAAAGGCGTCCTGGGGGTAGTTAATCACATCAATGATGAACTGGCGGAAGAAATGATCGATATGGACGCGTTACAACAGGATGTGATTGATGAAACTTTATGCGAATTGGACGGCACTCCTAATAAATCTAAATATGGCGCTAACGCTATATTGGGGATATCGATGGCTGTATGCCGCGCCGCCGCCGACCATCTACAGATACCTTTGTTCAGATATATCGGCGGATTGAACGCCCGAGTCCTGCCCGTTCCCATGATGAATGTCCTCAACGGCGGCCAACACGCCGATAACAATGTTGACCTGCAGGAGTTCATGATATTCCCTAAAAAAGCGGAAAAATTCAGCGAATCGTTGCGCATGGGGGTGGAAACATTTCATACATTGCGCAAAGTCCTGCGTGAGAAAGGCTATTCCACCGCTGTCGGCGATGAGGGCGGCTTCGCGCCGGATCTGAAAAGCAATGAAGAAGCTTTGCAGTTATTGATGGAAGCGGTCGAAAAAGCGGGATACCAGCCGGGAGAAGATATTTTCATCACTCTCGACCCCGCCGCTTCCGAATTCTACGATAAAGAGACCAGCCGCTACATGCTGAAATCGGAAAACCGGGCGCTGACTTCAGAAGAGATGGTCGATTATTATTGCAATTTAGTGGATAATTATCCCATCGTCTCCATCGAAGACGGTATGGCGGAAGATGACTGGGACGGCTGGAAGCTGATGACCGAAAGGCTGGGCGAACGGATTCAGTTAGTGGGCGATGACCTCTTTGTCACTAATCCCGAACGGCTGGCGGTTGGTATTGAGCGAGGCGTGGCGAACGCGATCCTCATCAAGGTCAATCAAATCGGCACCGTGACCGAGACATTGCAGACTATCGATTTAGCGCGCCGCAATGGTTATAAGTATATCATATCACATCGCAGCGGTGAGACCGAGGATACTTTCATCGCCCATCTCGCCGTCGCCGTCAATTCCGGGCAGATTAAGACCGGTTCCGCCAGCCGCACCGACAGGATAGCCAAATATAACGAATTATTGAGGATAGAGGAACTGCTGGAATTGCAGGCGGTCTTTGGGATGTAGGCTCTGGGCTCTGGGATAAGACTCAGGACTCAGGACTCAAGGCGCAAGAACTGGCAGGTCACACCCGCCTATGGCATGCAAGACCTGCCAGAACGGTATTGTGTGGTGTCGACTCTCCGCAGTCGACACCATCCGCTTGTATTTCATAGACATGCTGTCGACCGCAGAGGGTCGACAGCAGAGTAATATTTCCTCTCGTTCCCACGCTCCAGCATCGGAATGCATATAAAAGGCGGATTAAAAATCCGCCCTACAATCTTGCTACTTGCAACTTGTTACTTGTAACTTATTTTCAGATAAAATGACATGCAGAATACGGGTTCTTTCGGATAATGTGATCAGCCAGATAGCCGCCGGTGAGGTGATAGAGGGACCTCATGCGGTATTGAAGGAGTTAGTGGAGAACTCCCTCGACGCCGGCGCATCGTCTATCACTATCGCGTTGGAAAAAGGCGGCAAATCGCTGATCAAAGTGTCCGATGACGGCGAAGGGATGTCGGGCGAGGAATTGCAGATCGCATTTCACCGGCATTCCACTTCTAAAATCTTCAGCGCGGAAGAACTCGTCAATATCACTTCCCTCGGTTTCCGCGGTGAAGCTTTAGCTTCTATAGCCTCGGTCGCCCGTGTATCAGCAGTCAGCCAAATGAAAGACGCCGCTGAAGGATATAGTTTAGTGATAGAAGGCGGCATTCAAAAAGATTTCGTACCGGCTGGCGCCGCGCCGGGAACGATGATCGCGGTCAAAGATCTGTTTTATAATGTCCCCGCCCGCAAAAAATTCCTCAAATCCGACCAAAGAGAGCTGGATAAATGTCTGAATATATTCCGCGCTTTAGCGCTGTCCCGCCCGGAAATCGAATGGACTGTGTTTGTCGAAGACAAACTGAAATTTAAATATGCCCCCGCTGATTTATCACAGAGGATCGGCGATATTTTCGGCAGGGAGATGCGCGAAGGATTGATTGAAGTCAATCTGACCAATGGCCCATATAAAATTACAGGTTTCGCCGCCGATAAATCTCACACCCGCAAGACCCGCCAGTATCAATTCATCTTCCTTAATAACCGCCGCATCATCGACCGCAGACTGGGATTCTTCATCCAGCAGGCTTACGAAAGAATCGCCGGCCGGGACAGCTTCCCCTGCTATTTCCTTTATCTGGAGATGGAGTCTTCGTTAGTCGATGTGAATGTGCATCCGGCTAAATTGGAGGTGAGATTCCGCCAGGAATGGGAAGCGGGTAATTTTGTTAAAAGGGCGGTGCATAAAGCGCTGGGAGTTGACAGCTTCATCCCGCAGACGGATATACAGCCGCGGGGATATTTCAGCCAGCCTCACTCTGCGCAGAGGCTTAGTATGAACCCTTCAGTACAGGCTCAATTGTACCAGAGCCCGGTCGAATTGGGACAATCTCAACAAACTGATAAATCGGAATCTGAACAGCAATCCTCGGACAACGGCTCCGAAGCCTATTACATTCCGGATATACTATTTCAACTGCATGATAAATATATAGTGACACAGGTGAGAGATGGTTTGATTATGATCGATCAGCACGCCGCTCATGAACGGATATTATATGAAACCGCATTGAAAGCGCTGACTTCCGGCAGTGCGGTCACGCAAAAACAGTTATTTCCCAGATTAATCGAATTCACTCCTATGGAAGATCAGCTGTTTGAACAGCTCCTTCCCTGCCTCAATAATATGGGATTCGGTATCAAGCCGTTTGGGCCGCATACTTATTTGATAGAATCGATCCCGGCGGGAGTGAAGATATCCGATGAAGTGGGTTTGGTGCGGGAGATGCTGGATTATTTTCAGGAATATCAGGATGAACATAGAAGGGCGGAGCCATTAGAGGCCGCCGCCGCAGTTTTCGCCTGCAAAGCCGCGGTTAAAACCGGACAGCGGTTATCTCCGGAAGAGATGGTGAAACTCATCGAAGACCTTTTCCGCACCAGCGCTCCTTTTTCATGCCCCCACGGCCGTCCCACTTATATCAAAATCGAAATGAACGAACTGGATAGAAGATTCAAGCGCAGTTGATGTGTCCGTCACTCGAACAAGTCAGCAGACCGCGTATTCCGGTTATATTAGGACCTACTGCAGTTGGTAAAACCGCAGCCGGAATTCTGATTGCGGAGGCTATGAACGGTGAAATCATCTCCGCCGATTCCCGCCAGTTATATCGAATGATGAATATCGGTTCCGCTAAACCTTCAATCGAAGAGTTGGACCGTGTTCCCCACCATATGATCGATATCGCCGACCCTGATGAGACTTTTTCCGCCGGTGAATTCGCCCGCCAAGCCTGCCAGGCGGTTGTGAAAATTATTGACAGCAGGAAACTGCCTATTGTAGTAGGAGGCGCTGGTCTGTATATTCAAGCGATGGCGGAAGGGTTATTCTCCGGTAAATCGTCCGATACGGAGATCAGAAAACGGCTTAAAAAAGAATACGATGAGCGGGGCGCGGAATCACTTTTTGAAGAACTGAAGAATATCGATCCCGAATACGCTCAAATCGTGCATATGAATGATAAAAAGAAACTGCTGAGAGCCTTGGAGATCTACCGGGTAACCGGAATGACCGTCTCCGAATTAGGCGGCAATCAATCAAAGGGGTATATCGAACCGGTATATATCGGCTTGACCGGACCGAGGGATTGGCTGTATGACCGTATCGAACAGCGTGTTGAATGGATGCTGGCGAACGGAGTATTGGAAGAAGTGATAGAACTCAGACGACGGGGATACGGGCGGGAGTTGAATTCCATGAATTCGCCCGGCTACCGCGAAGTCTTTCAATATCTCGACGATGAAATCGAGTATGACAGGATGTTGGAGCTGATTCAGCGGAACACCCGGCGATACGCCAAACGGCAGATGACTTGGTTCCGCAGATTAGGCGATAAAGTCGAATGGTTCGCCGCCGACCGCGAACCCGATATAATTGCGGAGGAGATTGTTGAATACTTGAAAAAGCAGGGATTTAATTAACAAGGATATACAGGATTTAAGAAAAGGCAAAAGTAAAAAGGCAAAAGTGGGAAGATTCACAACGAATTAAACGAATTAAACGAAAGAAGATTCACAGCAGATTAAGCGGATTAAGCAGATAAAAAGCAGTCATTTGTCACTGGTCACTGGTCGTTGCAGGCTGTCCGAGAATGTCATTGCTAAAGGCTGAAAGCCTTGTGGCAATCTCTCTAATTGATTATTAATAAGAGAGATTGCTTCGCTTCGCTCGCAATGACAAAAGATGTTGTGTCAGGTCTTGCACGCCGTACGGCGGACAAGACCTGCCGGAACAGAGTGATAATCCATATCAACCATTCATCTTTGCGGAGGAAATTAAGATGAAAGCTCTAATCACAGCCCTGCTGTTATTATCTCTTCTCACTATCCCCGCCTTTTCCCAGCCGGATACACTGTGGACGCGGACTTTCGGCGGAAGCGATAATGATAGGGGCTATAGCGTTCAGCAGACCAGCGATGGCGGTTATATTATCGCCGGATACACCGCTTCCGGTAATGTCTATGATTTATTGTGATGATTCTTTATGTTATAATTTATCAGGTACTTATAGTTTTTGTCAATACTGGCAAATAATAGCCCTATTAATCAAAGTTGAATTTGTCATTCCCGCTTGCGCGGGAATGACAGACTGAAGATGGTAAAGTTAATATTAGGTATCAGCTTATCACAATAACTATGGGACACTACCGAGTTGCTAACGGAGCTGATTAATATCTAAAACTCACATCTAGTCCACAATAGTGGTCACGATATAGAAAAAACTCTCTCCCGCCACACCGTTTTCCTCCACATATTCCGGCAGAGTTACAACCGCCGCCGGAGTCATACCGCTGGTACTGAAATAGGGTTCTATCGACCGGTACACATTATATCCGACAGCGACAGTGAAAGGAGACCAGCGGATAATGATATCATTTCCCTCCACAATAATGACTAAATCATCGATAACGGGCGGCTGGGGTGTCTGGTCATAATAATATACTCCCATATCGGCGATAGTGCTGTCGGGATCGAGGGGACTGGCGGGATCGCCGGCATCGATGCAGGGCGAACCGGCTTGAAGATGATAATCCCCGCCATAGGGTTCTATGAATAAAGGTTCAGCGAAGATATTATAGTAGTAATCGCAGGAATCGCCATTAACATTTATATTACTGATGACGCCCAACCTCGGCGGTATATGCCCGCTGAATTCTCCGCCTTGGTTATTGAAAAAATCGCTGTATGTTATGGAAGTATTGTCAGAATCGAATATATTGACGCCGCTCATCCCGTTGTTGCATTCCACTATGGTGTTGACAATCGCGGGATAATCAGAAGTGTAAATATGAATACCGCTGCCAAGTCCTATAGCGTTATTGCATGAAATCACGCAATTCTCGATTAAGGGATCGGAATAATATACATATATCCCTCCTCCGGCGTTGCCCGACCAGTTGGAATGAATTATACAGCGCGAAATAAGTGAGCCTTCGCTGTGTCCGATGAAAATTCCGGCGCCGTCATCACCGCTGTGATTATCATATATTTCGCAGTCAATTAAAGTGATTTGCGCGTCATAGATATATACCGCTCCGCCCAAATATTCCGCATTGTTATCGGTGAAAACGCAGTTTTCTATGATAGGATGAGAATTTCTCAAACAGGCGATACCGGCGCCGTGCAGGGCGGAGTTACCGTATATGAAACAATCTTGAATCAAAGGGCTGGCGTTTTCGCATAAAATACCGCCGCCATTCAGGGCGGAGTCCCCGGTGATTGCGCAATGTGAAATTATCGGATTTGACAGCCGCAGATATAATCCGCTGCCGTCGCCGGAGGCGGCGTCTGATATGATACAATACTCCATTATAGCGGAATCACCCCCCGTTTCATGAAATTCTATTCCCGCCCAGTATAAACCGGAATATCCTATGAATTTGACGCTGTCATTTTCGGTTCCGGCGGCGTGCAGACCGCCGAATATCTCAAATTCAACTTCATTTTCAAACAATAAAACCGCCCCGGCTTCGATAATCAGATAATTACCCGCCGGCACCCAGATATCATTATCCACAATATAAGTTGTGTCCTGCAGGACGCCTGACAGCGGACCGGAGAGGTGGATTTGAGCGGCGGCGGAGATTGTGAACAGCGGGAGTAAAATGATGATGATCGTTTTCATTTTATTCCTCCTTGATATTACTATTTCAGCGCTTCTAAAAAGCACAAATGTATATCTGTAAGGAATATAATCAAATTCTTTAGGCTTGTCAATAGATGAGCGTAAAATTGGCTTTTTATCAAAGGATTTTTTATAATATTATAATATTATTCATAAAATAGATGCGAGTTTTGAGTTAAAGTCTCAGGTTTCAGATCTCATATCTCAAGAATTTATACCTCGTTCTGGCAGGTCTTGTCCGCTGTACAGCGGATGTGAGCTGCCAGTGTATTGATCTTGTATTCCCCAGTTTCGGAGAAACCGGGCTGCCGGCACTTTTGCACTTTCACACTTTACAACAGAGAGGCTCGCTATGAAACGAATCACAGTCATCTTCCTAATCATACTGGCGACAGCGTCCATCGCATTGTCTCAGTGGAAATTCCATGAGCAGAAATACGCTCGGATGCAAGCTCAATCAACCGCAGATATTCAATATCTGATTCAGAACGATTATCATATTCAAAATGTGGACGGTTTGACAGTCTATTTGTATTTGAATGCGGAGGAACTGTCCCGCCTGCAGGGAAAGGGCTATGATGTGAAATACATCCCCAATCCTGCGAAGGAGTACGCTGATGATTTGAAGGCTCGCACTTGGGACACCGACGACCCTATGGACGATTACCACACTTTTGAGGAATTGACGGCGGAACTGCAAGCGATAGCCGCCGCCCATCCCGCTATATGCAATCTGATCAGCGCCGGTCTATCGGTGCAGGGGCGGGAATTATGGGTGATGGAGATTTCCGATAATGTGGATATGGAAGAAGATGAGCCGGAGTTTTTCTATATCTCCTCTATGCACGGCGATGAAGTGGTGGGAATGGAGATGTGTATGTATCTCATCAATTATCTAATGGACAATTACCCGGAAAATCCGCAGGTGCGGGAATTGGTGGATGAAACTCATATCTATATCATGCCTTCGATGAATCCCGACGGGACTGCGGCTCATTCCCGCTATAACGCTAACGGTTTCGATTTAAACAGACAATTTCCCGATAGGATTGACGATCCCTTCAATATAACTACAGGACGCCCTCAGGAGGTGCAGGTTATGATGCAGTTCGGGCAGAATCATTCTCCGGTTCTGTCCGCCAATTATCACGGCGGGGCTTTGGTGATGAATTATCCCTACGACAGCAATCCCAATTTCCAAAGCGTCAACACTCCCACTCCCGATGATGGCTGGTTCATCGATTTGAGCCTGACTTATTCCGAACTCAATCAGCCGATGTACACCGGTTCTTTCCCTCAGGGAATCACCAACGGCGCCGCCTGGTACGCTATTTACGGCGGCATGCAGGACTATTGTTACACTTGGGAGGGGAGAGCCGATGTTACTATCGAAGTGTCGAATAATGCTTGGCCGCCCGCGTCAACTTTACCGGGATTTTGGGAAGACAACCGGGAAGCGATGCTGGCTTATATGGAGATGGCGCATCAGGGGATAAGGGGATTGGTCTCCGATGTTAATACCGGCCTTCCGATCCCCGCCATTATCACGGTCGATGATAATCCTCATGAAGTTTATCCCGATCCTCAAGTGAGCGATTATTACCGGCTGTTACTGCCGGGAACATACGATATACATTGTTACTGCTACGGATATGAACCGGTTACGGCGGAAAATGTGCAGGTTTCCGCGGGGCAATTGACCCGGGTGGATATGGCTATGACTCCGGCGGAAGCGGGATATTCCTTCGATGACTTGGAAAGCGGAGTTGGAAGTTACAGCCATTCAGCGGTGACTTCCGGCTACAGCGACCAATGGCATTTGTCGGATCAACGGAGTATGTCGCCCACGCACAGCTGGAAATGCGGAGCGGCCGGGACGGGTAATTACGCCAACCGTTCCGACGGCGGATTAGTCACCCCGGTTTTGATTATTCAGCCGAATTCCATTCTGTCATTCTGGCAGTATATGGATTCGGAAGTGTCAAGTTCTTATTATCCCTATGCTTACGATGGCGGTATTGTAGAGATTAGGATGGTCAATGATACGGTGTGGACGCAGATCACACCGGAGGGCGGTTACCCGTATTTGATTCGCAATATCGGCGGTTCGGGACCGTTCTCTCCGGAGACGCCGGTATTCGCCGGGCATATAGAAGGGCGGGAAGCGTTTTTCAACCTCAGCGCTTATCAGGGTGAAGCGCAATTCAGGTTCAGATTCGGTTCCGATGGTTCGATTATTCGGGAAGGATGGTATATCGACGATATTGAGCTTTCCAGCGGCGGCGGGGCGGTAGTGGAGGTCACTTTGACTCCGGAGAATCCGCCGATTGTGATTCCGGCGGGCGGAGGGACTTTCAATTATACTATTAACATCGAAAATGTGTCAGGAGCGGCACAGCAGTTTGACGCTTGGATTGTGATACAGCTGCCGAACGGTTCATTCTACGGTCCCGTAATTCAAAGAACGCTCAATATGCCGGCGGGGGGGATGATTCAAAGGACTTTGACTCAGAATGTCCCACCGAACGCACCTTCGGGAAATTATCTGTATATCAGCCGGGCGGGGGATTATCCAACATACTGGGTGGAGGATAGTTTTCCTTTTGAAAAGGAATGAAGATATGTGGTTTTGATATTTGATATTTGATATGTGATTTAACAAGGATAGACAGGATATTCAGGATTTAAAAAGTAAATCCTTATGCGCCTGGGGCGCGCCCCGAAGTATGAAAATAGTCTTGAGGGCGACTGCGAGGGTCGCCCCTACATACAGGATATTTGAGTGGTGTCATGCGTCCCCGCATGACACTAATATATTGTTATTATTGTATATGGTGTCGACTGCGGAGAGGTCGACACCACATTGAACTAGCCCCTAGACCCCAGCCCCTAGACCCTATTTTCAAAGTAAATGATGAAACTCGCGCTAATCACTATAGGTTTATTAATCGCAGCTTATCTTCCGGCGGCGGAATCGGAATGGATTCCCGTTGAGCCTTATAATGTGACGATGAAGCTGAAATTCTCTGAAGATCCTCATGATAGCTCAGTGGTTTCCACATATGAAATCACATTACTACAAAGAGAAATCCCCGACTCATTGAATAATATCTCCGGTTTTAAAGTGGAGATAATCCTGGAATCGGGGTATTCCATCATCCGGGTGCTGGATAAATGGACATTGTCCGAGACTGCTTCTCCCGCCGAAGAATCACGCTACAAGACCGTGGTCTTAAGTGTGGATATACGGGGATGGGATTATTGGGAATTAGATCTCTTCGCCGCTAATGTATGGTATAAACCCGCTTATCTGCCGAATAAGAAAAAGACCTAATACCAAGACTCAGGACTCAGGACTCAAGACTCAGGACTCATTATTCAATCCGAGAATATTAAAATGTCATTCCGGAATCCGCTGTTATTTAAACAATTAATAAGAATACGATTCTTCACTTCGTTCAGAATGACAAGTTGTCGGACAGACTGTTTAGACTTTGGTAATAGCGGAAATTTCTGATAACAGGATTCTAATCCTTGATTCCCATTTTCTTTTTCAAACTGTAAATAGTCCCTTTGATGGAATTGGAGTGATTCATCTTGGGGTTAATCTCAATCGCCTTCTGATAATCTAACAGCGCCAGTTTATCCTTCCCCATCGCTATGTAAGTTTTAGCGCGGTAATAGTACGCATATTCTACATCGGTCTTGTCAGTGATTGTGGCTTCCGTGAAATATTTAACCGCATCTTCCCGGTTCATCAGGTAATAATTCGCTATCCCCAATTCGAACGCCGCGCGTTCAAGCTTGGGATCAAGTTTATTGGCCCGGGTGAGCACATCGATAGAACGGTAGTACCGCTTGAGTTTGTTGCATATTCTTCCCAATAACAGGAGGTCTTCGGTTGAATCGGGGACTTTACGGATGAGGTTCTCCATCTCCTCATAAGCCTTTTCATACTGCCCGGTATTCCAGAATAATCTCGCCAATTCCCGCTGTCCCGGTATATCCTCCGGATCGAGTTCCACCGCCCTTCTTAGTTCCGACATCGCTTCGTTAGTCATCTTCATATCAAGCAGTAACATCCCTAAGTTATGATGAGCTACGGCCGAATTGGGATTAGACCTGACTGCGGAAGCCCATAAAGCGGTTTCACTGCGGAAAGAACGCGCCTGCATGAAAGAAAATGCTGTGAAAATAATTATTATTATCGAAAATACATAGCTGAATATGATCCGCACCGCCGCAGACTTGCCGGAGATTATCTTCACTATCAACGCAGATAAAATCAGGGCGAATCCCGCTGAAGGAATATACAGCGCCTGAACGGATAATTCGTGTTTAGTGCCCAGCATATTCGACGGTATCAATAATACTGTCAGAATTGTCCAGGCTCCGATGGAGACCGCATCACCGACTTTCTTCCGTAATATACTGATTATAATCAATATCAAAGCGCCTAAAGCTCCCAGACCGATGGCCGGCGACTCGGTTGAAACTGTAGCCGCATGCTGATAAATATAAGGAAATAAAATAGTCTTTAGATAATAATAATATGAGGCGAAAGCGGTACTCCATCCGGCGAAATCTTTCGCGCTGCCGTAATTCCAATCCCCCAGCATTTTTATCCGCAATATGAAATACATCACCTCCAAAAGCAGGAACAGGATGACATATAATCCCTCCCGCCGTTTTATCAGGAAGGGCAGAAGAAACAGGGGGAATATCCAGGCTGTTTCGCTGGAAAACAGCGCCAGCGTGAAGAACAGTAACGGTAGAGCCCATTTGATGAATCCGAATCCGCCCCGCAGATAGAACAAAGCCGCAAGCGCTAAAAACAGAAACGCTAAAGCCTCGGACCGCCCGCTGATATAAGCCGCCGAAGGTACAGCTATAGGATAAACCGCAAAAATCAGAGCCGATAGAACCGCCAGGCGGCGGTTTTTAAGTCTGATCACCAGCGCGTATATCAGATAAGTGTTCAAAGCATGCAGGATGATATTGAACAGATGGTAGCCGGTGGAATTAAGCCCTGATGATTGGTAGTTCAGGATATAGCTCAAAGTAGTCAACGGACGGAAGAATAAAAACTGATAATCGGTCCCGAACCAATATCCCGATGTTAATAATTTCCAGGCCTGCGCCCATTTCGCCAGATAGGGAATCCGCTGTATTATCAACAGATTATCCTGATGTACAAAAGGGAAATTAATGGTGAAGGCGAACAGTATAAAAGCTATCGCCGGAGGTATAAAAGGTATAAAAGTTTTGTCAAATAATGATTTCTTTTGTTCCATATTAAAAATAGTTTAAAAGTGTGAAAGAGTAAAAGTATTAAGATGGCGGGGTCAGGGACGACCCCGCCTACCTTAGTCTCGTAGTCCGGGTCGTCCCTGACCCGGACATACATAATCCCAAAATTCAGAAAGTTAGAGTTTTACATGTTCTTTTAAGTTATATAATATCAATCAGATGGCGGAGTATTTTAAATAGCACAACGCGTTAGTATTAGTAAAAAATGCTTCGCCCCTACTTAAACATCAAGCTTTCCCCAGCCTCATCCTATCCAATAAGTCCCTTGCTTCTTTGAAGCGGGGATTTTTACGCAGTATTTCACGCAGTTCGATTTTCGCTTCTTTCCGCTTATTCATCCTAAGCAATATGACCGCTAAAGCGTATCTCGTGTGATTATCGCTGCCATGTCTTTTAAGATACTTTTCGACGACACTGTGGGCGTCTTCGTATAATCCCTCTTCTACGCACAGTTTGATATATTCATTCAGCTTTTCGCGGTTGTCGATATTATCGTTAAGTTTATTCCGCAATCTGCTTATCCGCAGATTAACCGGTAGTTCCGGCTTCTTTTTAGTTTCGGTTTTCTCTTCAGCCGCGCCTTCATCGCTTTCAGAAGAAGTCTTTTGAACGCCGGGGATAATGGAACCAGTGTAAGCTGTGTAACGGCGGTAGTCTATTTCACTCTTATCGGCAAACATGATTATTCAAGTAAAAAGTAAAAAGGCAAAAGGTAAAAGTGAGGAGATTCACAACAGATGAAGCAGATTAAGCGTATTAAAATAGTCATTGGTCATTGGTGATTTAGAGAATTAACTACGGATACACAGGATATTCAGGATTAAAAAAGTTAAAAGTAAAAAGGCAAAAGTGAGGAGATTCACAACGAATTAAACGAATAATATTCACTGGCTATTAAGGCTGTTTTTACCATCATCACCATCATTGCCAGTGAATCTCTTCACACTTTAAAATATCAAATATCAAATATCATATATCTTAATTCACTATTCACTATTTTACATTCACTATTTCATCAACACCATTTTCTTTACTGTCGACTGTCTACTGTCAACTGTCAGCCGGACAAAATACATCCCGCTTGATAAATCCCTCCCATCGAACAGGACTTCGTGATATCCGAGTGACAAGTGACCAGTGACGAGTGACTGCACTTCCCGACCTTGAATGTCATACACTATCAATTCCACATAGCTGTCAGCTGACAGCTGATAGCTGATAGTAGAGGAGGGGTTGAATGGATTAGGATAAGGATAATGCAAAGATGTTTTCGATGGCATTAGGCATATTTTCGGTTCATCGACTGATACCCAGCTTGAATCGTAGGGGAAAGCGCCTATATCGGCGATGGAGCCATCGGGATCAGGCGGACTTGCAGGATCGCCGGCGTCAATGCAGGGGGAACCGGCGGTCAGATAATAGGCAGAATCCCCGGTAGTAGAATAAAACAGCGGATTAAAGAATATGTTATAGAATTGGTCGCAGGAGTCGCCGTTGGCGTTGGTGGTGGTGATTTGACCGATCCATTGCGGAGGATTGTTGAAATTGCCGTTTTGATTATTGTAAAAATCACTGAAGGTGATGGTGGGATTGGAGTAACTTGATAAATAAACACCATAATTTCCTAAATTGCCGGAAACTATGGTATTTAATATCTCAGGGCTGGAATTAGAATAGTAGCAAATCCCGCCGCCGCCGACGCTGGAGCCGTATCCAGCCGCTGTGTTGCCGCTGATGGTGCAGTTAGTGATAGCAGGATTGGAAGAGGAACTGCAGTAAATCCCGCCGCCGTTGTATACAGCCGTGTTGCCGCTGATGGCGCAGTTAGTTATCGCTGGGCTGTAATAACCGCAGTAAATCCCACCGCCGTATCCCGCCGTATTGCCGCTGATGGCGCAGCCGGTGATAGCAGGGCTGGAATTATCTAAACAGGAAATCCCGCCGCCGTTGCTTACAGCCATATTGCCGCTGATAGCGCAGTTAGTGATTGAAGGGCTGGAAGAAGAGCAGTAAATCCCTCCACCTACGCCTGCAACCGCTATGTTGTTGCTGATGGTGCAGTTAGTTATCGCTGGGTAGGAAGAAGAGCAACGAATCCCGCCGCCGTGTCCAGCCGTGTTGCCGCTGATGGTGCAGTCAGTGATAGAAGGGCTGGAATGATAGCAGCAAATCCCACCGCCGTATCCATCCGTATTGCCGCTGATGGTGCAGTTAGAGATAGCAAGGCTGGAATTATCGCAGTCAATCCCACTTGAAGACGAGCCGGTGATAAAACAGTATCCCAATTTACTGGAATCATCCGCTGAATTATTGAAATCAATCCCTCCCCAGTTTGATCCCGGACTATTGACAAATCTAATACTATCTGTCTCCGTCCCCGCCGCGTGAAGATAACCATTAATATCAAAATCAATCCCTTGATTGAAAATCAAAGTAGCTCCGGCTTCGATGATCAACGAATCATCCGCTTCAACCGAGATGTCTCCCACGACAGTATAGGTGGTGTTCCCTTCAAGAATCCCGCTCAAAGGACCGGACAACTGCGCCTGTGCGGCGGCTATGAATATGAACAGCGCCGCGGTTAGAGAAATAAGATGCTTCTTCATGAGTGTTACTCCGTATTTGATATTGATATTGTTCGTTTATTTCAATATAATAAATTTTATGGAATTGTCAAGTTTTTCTAATATAAAAAAACGGAAAAGATTCACAGCAGATGAAGCGGATGAAGCAGATAAAGATTCACAGGTGATGAAGGTAATTAAGGTAAAAATTCACAAGCTATGAAAGCGATTAAAGCTATAAAATTCGAAATCCGAAACTCGAAATTCGAAACACTAATGACGAGTGACAAGTGACCGACTTTCATCCGCTTAATCCGCTTCATCTGCTGTGAATCTTAATCCGAGCACTGAAAACGGAAAACGGATTTGAATCGAGAATCGAGAATCAAGAATCGAGAATCAAACCTCCCCCGCCTTACTGCGGCTCTCCACATCCAGCCACTTCCTGCCGAGGAATAATGTGATAGGCGATAGCATAGTGGAAATTCCCACGATAATCCACATCAGTTCGGTGTTCCTCGCTCCTTCAGCGGGACACAAATTCGCCAGCAGAATGCCGGTTACTGGTCCTGCGCCCACTTTGGCGAAGAACATCGGCACTTTCGACAGCGCCATATAGGAGGCTTCCTTGCCCGGCGGAGCTATAGTGGCGGTGTAGTCATACACCCTGGGAGAATATATCGCTTCGCCGATGGATAACGCTATCTGGAAGGATACAATCATCATGATGCTTTCAGTCACCCCCATGAAGAACACCGATGCGGCGCTGATGAATGAGCCGACCATTATCACATTGTAAGCCTTCATCTTCTCCGTAATAGCGGTCATCACCGGGACTAAGAAGATGATGATGAAGGGATTGATGGAATACAGCCGCCCGGTCAAATTCTTCAAACCTATCCGCTCCATATACAGTGGATAGAGCGAATGATTATACTGGAAAATCATCTTGACCAGCACTAGCAGGAAGATGAAGGAGATGAAGATCCAGAATTTCTTTTCCCGGGTAACCTCCTTCATTATGGTGAAGGCGGATTTTTTCTCTTCAGGTGAATAGTCAACGGTAGGAGCTTTCTTCAACTTTTCGGCTTCGACTTTAACTGTTACAGGTTCATCCTCATTGAATTCCTCCCGCGGGATTTTCGAACGGATGAAAAATACCACCAGAAATAACGATATTAGAGATGCGAGGATTGCCACCAGGAAGATTATCTGCGTGGGCCTGACTATCAAATCCATGCCTAACAATTGGAATTCTATGACTTTGGTGAATGCGCCTCTCAGCCAATCGAGGGACAATCCCGCCGCTAATGAGCCCACATTCATCACCACATAGTACCAGGAATAGGCGTATTTCTGCGCCTTCTTGTTGGAAAACAGTTTGACCGCCGCCGCTATCAACGGTATCATGTAGGCGAAGCCGACCGACAAAAAGAACATGCCGGGGAATACGATATAGGGATTAGTGGTGAAGGTGATGGCAATCCTGCCGATTAGGGCTATGATCAGTCCCACTATTAAGGCGCGTTTGATACCTAACGAATCGGCGATGAAGCCCACGAACAGCATGAACAGCGACATGGAGGCGGAAAATACGCCGAATAACGTCCCCGCCATCTCGTCCGACATCCCCATATCCTGTGTTAAAAACACCATTAACATGAGGACGGAAGAGAAATAACAGAGGCTTTCCAGCACTTTGATGATGAACGCTATCCAGATTTCCCGGGGGCAGGTGAACAGGCTTTTCAAGCCTTGAAGGTAATTCCGGGCGATATTCATAATTATTCCGCCCGAGGGACCGGTTTGAGGCTGATGATTCATAGAATTCGTAAATTAACCGCGGATGAAAACTAATTGACGAAAATGTTTATAAAGTTGTAAATTTAATAAATATCTTATCAAATGCAAAATTCGAAATCCGAAAAAAGAAATTAACAAGGATGTTCAGGATACTCAGGATAAACCCTCATGCGCCTGCGGCGCACCACCAAGCATGAAAATAGTCTCAAGGGCGAACACATGGGTTCGCCCCTACATTCCCTGATATTTGTGGCGTCATGCGTCCCCGCATGATACTATGGTATTCTCGGATAGACTGTCATGTCTCAAGAATTCCCCGGTTTCGGAGAAACCGGACTGCCGCTGATATGCATTCCCACGCTGGAGCATGGGAACGAGAGGAAACGCCGTCATTCCGGCAAGCGAAGCGCGTCCGGAATCGAATCCCCTTGAAAATACCCCCGCCCAATTTTGTGGTGTCATGCGTCCCCGCATGACACTAAAGCATTGTTTTAATTATATATGGTGTCGACTGCGGAGAGTCGACACCACATTAAACTAAACCCTGACCCATAAACCCCAAACCCTATTTTCAAGGACAAAGTCCGAAACCTGACGGGAAAGCACTAAGTATTTGTATCCATTCGCGCTTATTCGTGTCGATTCGTGGTTAATTATTATTCCGAATCCCAAATTACGCTTTCCGATTTCGATTCCCTTTCTTGCCTTTTGCAAAATTATACAGTATATTTTCATGATATATTTGGAGATTATCATGATTATTATCCGCAGGTTATTGATACTGTGCCTGCTTATTCCGGTAATCTGCCGATCAGCGGAAATTCACCATATCAAGATTGACGGAGCGATAAATCCGGTTTCATCGGAATATCTCAGCCGCGCTATCGAACGGGCGGAGAGTGAACATGCGGCTTTGTTAATAGTGGAGATGGACACTCCGGGCGGATTGATGACTTCCATGCGGAAGATGGTCAAAGAGATGCTGTCCGCGGAGGTTCCGATAGCGGTGTATGTGTCGCCTTCAGGGGCGCGGGCGGGCAGCGCGGGTGTGTTCATCACTTTAGCGGCGCATATAGCGGTGATGGCGCCCGGCACCAACATAGGCGCCGCTCATCCGGTCAATATGGGCGGGCAGATGGATTCCACCATGAATAAGAAGGTCACCAATGACGCAGTGGCTTTCGCACGCTCAATCGCCGCTCAAAGAGGACGCAACGAAGACTGGGCGGAAGCGGCGGTCAGGGAAAGCGCATCCATCACCGCTAATGACGCCCTGGAAAAAAGCGTAATCGACATCATCGCATCCGATTACGATGAGTTGATCGATAAGATAAACGGCAGGAAAGTCCAGCTGCCCGATGAGGAAGTCACTCTCCAGCTCGATGATTATTCCATCACCTTCTATGATATGGACTGGCGGCAGAGAATTCTAAACACCATATCCGATCCCAATATCGCCTATATACTCTTGATGTTGGGAATGTACGGACTGCTGTTTGAATTATACAATCCCGGCGCCATATTTCCGGGAGTCATCGGCGGTATATGCCTGATATTAGCCTTATTCGCCATGCACACACTGCCGGTCAATTACGCCGGACTGCTCCTCATCATCCTGGCGGTAATTCTGTTCATACTTGAAATAAAAATAGTAAGTTACGGAGGGTTGACATTGGGCGGAATAATTTCTTTACTCCTCGGCTCCATCATGCTGTATAAAGGAGTCAGCATCCCCGAAGTCCGCGTATCCTGGTCTGTTTTAATCCCGACAGTAGCGGCGACTTCGTTATTCTTCATCATCGCCATCGGCTTCGGCGCTAAAGCGCAGATCCGCAAACCCACTTACGGACGCGAATCCCTCATCGGACGGGAAGCCAAAGTAGTCAAGGAACTGAAACCGGAAGGATTAGTAAAAATATCAGGGGAACTATGGCGGGCTGTCGGCGACGCTGAATACGAAAAAGGCGAAACGCTCATTGTGAAAGATGTTAAGGATATGCAATTAGTTGTAGGAAAAAAAGAAGTTAAAAGTTAAGAGTTCAAAGTTAAGAATTATTTATTCTTTAGATTCTCGATTTTAAACCGATTTTCTGTTTTCCGTTCTCTGTCTTCTGTCTTTTTACTCTTGCTTCAAATAAAGTACAATTATTCAATCACATAAGGAGTCTATCATGCCAGTCTCTTTTGTAATTCTCATAGGGTTAATAGTGCTGTTGTTAGCCAGCGCTATTCGAGTGTTGAAGGAATGGGAACGCGGAGTCGTGCTTCGCCTTGGCCGCTACATCGGCCGTATCAAAGGACCCGGAATCATTATCTTGATACCCATTATCGATCAACTCACCCGCATCAATGTGCAGGATGTGGTATTCGATGTTCCGCCGCAGGATGTCATCACTAAAGATAATGTGTCGGTCAAGGTGAACGCGGTAATAACCTACCGGGTCATCGATCCCGATAAAGCGGTTATCAATGTGGTGAATTATCCCTATGCAGTGTCTCAGCACAGCCAGACCACCCTCAGAAGCGTTCTGGGTTCAGCGGAGCTGGATGAATTATTAGCGGAACGGGATAAGCTGAACCAAGAGATACAGCAGCTTTTGGATGAAGATACCGATCCTTGGGGTATTAAGGTTAAGCGGGTGGAGATCAAACATGTGGATTTACCGCAGGAGATGCAGAGGGCGATGGCTAAGCAGGCGGAAGCTGAGCGTGAACGGCGCGCTAAGATAATCAACGCCCAAGGTGAATATCAGGCGGCGACCCGTCTGACCGAAGCGGCGGAAATAATAAGTAAGCATCCTATCGCCCTGCAGCTTCGTTTCCTGCAGACTCTGAAAGAAGTGGCGGCGGAGAATAATTCCACCACTATTTTCCCCGTTCCCATTGACCTCTTCACTCCGTTTTTAAAAAAATTCGCAGAAAACAAATCAGACGATAAATAAAAAATACTCACGCTGGTAATGGCAGAATATAACGATCAATATCTGGAATTTGATCCCATAATCAGCGATATCGACATCAAAAAGCGTTCGCGCCTGTCGATTATCATGTTAATTATGTTCAGGGGTTCTATCTGGTTTTTTCTCCCCATGCTCATCGTGGCGGCGGTGGTGTATTATGTCATCGTCCAGCGCAAGCAGCCCACCGGCGGTCTGATAGTGTTGTGCGGATCTGACACCGCCGCTGTCCTTTTAAACGGAACAAGAATATTGCAGAAGACCGGTCAATTAATAGAAGGACTGCCTCTGGGTAATGTTACCGTGACCGTTGTTAAGGACGGATTCATACCTGAACCGGAGCATATTGTGGCGGTAGTCCTTGAAGATGACACTCTCACTATAAGCTTCAGTCTCGCTCCGCAAATAGAACCTGAATTAAAGCCTTCGCTGACACCGGTCGATATTTTGCGGCTGGAGCGGGAAATAGCCTCCCTCCCTGAAACTCCGATCTATAATCCACCGGTGGTCAGCCGCCGGAAACCTCAAATCGAGAAAAAGAAAACTTATGGCTCCATCATAGTGTCTTGTAATGTCAAAGGGGCATCGATATTTCTTAACGGCGATTCCACCGGGAAAATCACCAATAATTCTTTCGACAGCCTAAAAGCCGGCCGATATGTAATATCAGTGAAAAAAGAGAGTTTCCGCTCGGAACTGGATTCTCAAGTAGTGGAAATCAACCGCGATTATCAGACCGAACTTTTATTCTTCAACATGAATCCGATTTACCGGCCGGTAAAACCCATGATCACTATCAAAACCACTCCGGTGGCTGGCAATATCTATATCGACGGGGAATTAGCGGGGACCGGCAGTGTTTCCCGGGAGTACGCTTTAGGCCGGCATATAGTCTTTTTCGGAGCTATGCAGAATTACAAGACTCCGCCTGAAAGAGAAATTATCTTAACCCAGCTCGAACCCGTGAAAAATCTTACCATAGAATATGTGCGGGAAATAGGGCAAGCCGCTTTAGCCCTGGTGCCGGAAAAAGAGGGACAGAAGATTGACGGCGCTGCTTTCCGGCTGTATATCGATGATATCCACTATTTCGGTCCTAATGATGAAACCGTTGACTGCTATTTATTCGATGATTTGACTAAAGGAAAGCATCGGATTAGAGTGTTTTTTAACGAATCGGAAACCGAGCGGGAGATAGAACTGCAGGACGGTAAAGTGCTCACATTGACCTATCTCCTCGAAAGAGTGTTCACTTCCTGGCGTTTCAAGCTGAAGGAAGCAGGATTACTTGAACGGGACAACTGGGTGAAAAAATACGGAGCTTTGAAGGTTAAAGAGATAGCTTCTATCCAATGATATAAATGCGCCTCGCTAAATACATAGCGCAAATGGGATACTGTTCCCGCCGGGAAGCGGAAAAACTGATTGAACAAAGAGTTGTGAAGGTCAACGGCGTCCCCGCCAAAATCACCACTGCGGTCAATCCTAATTCCGATATAGTTGAGATAAAAAATAAAAAACTGGAGGAAAAAAAGAAGGCGGTGTATATCATGCTCAACAAGCCCGCCGGAGTTATCTCTACTTGTAATGCCGGCCGAGAGAAAGGCAGGATTGTCCTCAACTATGTTAAAATCCCGGAACGGATTTACCCGGTGGGAAGGTTAGACCGTGATTCCACCGGGCTTTTATTATTAACTAATGACGGGGAATTGGCTTATAAACTGACTCATCCCAGCCGCTCAAATGAAAAAGAATATTTGGTGGAATTCGATGCGCCTTTAACTGACCGCCAAGTGCAACTTTTTCTATCCGGAATAAGTCTAAATGGAAAGAAGGCGAAAGCACTGCAAGTGAACCGGCAGTCCCGCCGGAAATACAGCATTATCTTAAACCAGGGATTGAACCGCCAGATCAGGCGGATGGCGGAAGCGGCGGGACGCAGTATTGTCAAATTGAAAAGAGTACGGATGGGAACATTGAGACTTGGAAGACTGTCGGAAGGTTCCTGGCGCTATCTGACAGATAATGAAATCAATAGACTTAGACAAAGTTAAGCGGTTAAGTGGTTAAGTGGTTAAGTAGTTAAGTAGTTAAGTGGTTAAGCGGTTAAGTGGTTAAGCGGTTAATTAGGAAATAATAAATCAACAGAGAGGAAAGTTATGAAGAGAGCATCGATTTGCATTCTAACAGCTGCAATAATTTTAGGGATGATATCAACCGCCGCTATGGCTCGTCCGGGCTTCAGGGGCGGAGGCGGAGGATTCATCATCGGTTATATGACGCCGGATTTAGGACCTATCAACGATGAGATTAGTTTGTTAAGCTCAACAAGTAATCAGATCAGCGGCTTTGATGACGGTATGGTAATGTTCGGCGGGCAGGGCCTATGGCTATGTCAGCCGTAATGTCCGCATCGGCGGTATGGGCGCAGGAGGATATGTTTCCACCAGCGGTATGACTCCGGCGGTCGGCAACATTCCGGCATTGGACAAGGAAGTCAGCTTCTCAATGGGATACGGGGGCGTAACACTGGAATATATCCTTGACTTCCCCTTCGAGGTTATGGATGGACAATTCTTCATTGGCGGTTTAATCGGCGGCGGCGGCGCGGCGGTCAATATCAGCCAGTACGCATCCCTCAGCTGGGGTGATATTTGGGATAACTATCAACTGCCGAATGGGGATGATAAATACACTCAGACGGTAGAAATGAGCCGCGGATTTTTCCTGCTCGATCCTTGGGCGGGTATACATATCAATCTGCTCGACTGGCTGGCATTCGCCGGTAAAGCCGGATATTTCTTCCCCATCGCAGATTCCGATTGGAAGGTCAACGATAGTAAAGTCTTCGGAGCGCCGGACTTGGATTTAGATAATTTCCACTTCGAATTCGCCGTCCTCTTCGGCGGATAGGAAATATCGAATGCTGAATTACGAATGAATCCTAATACTTCATCATTCCTTGTTCCTTGTTCGATATTCGATATTCGTTTTTTTTAGAACAGCCTCTTGATATGGGTGTCTTAAAGGCGGAAGGAGTCCTTAATAAAAGGACTCCTTTTTATTTTAGGTCTTCGCTGAATCGATTAGAACAGATTATTTTATTTGCACTTTAGGATAATTCTCAATCTCCGGGATGATTCCGCTATCCGCATCCAGCCCAATTCCGAATCCTCTATGCCCGTAGTTTTCATCGGTCGGATCGGGATTCTGCCACATTGTATTATTCCCGCATTTTTCTCTCGCTTTCAATTTTCCATCTTTATCCCGCTCCAAATAATTATCATCGCCGCCGGAATCGATCAATAATCCGATGGAACCGGAATAATAGTAGAAAGGAGCGAGGGGGAGGATTTTATCATATCCCAGGCGGTGCGCGCTTTGTCCCATCCCTTCAGCGCCGGCATCGAGGATATAAGTGTCGTTCCCGCCTAATTCAAAGAGGAAGGACTGGGAGCGGATAGTTTCTAAAGCTAAACCGCCGCCTTTGGCTTGGTAATAATCATCACCTTGATGATCTATTAATAGAGTAACCGCGTAGTCCCATCCGAAGGATAGGCAGGCTCCGGCGTTTTCAAACAGTTCATGGCGGTCATCGCCGGACTGGTCGATCATAGCTCCGATGCAGTAATGTGCGCCGGAGGCTTGAGTGAAATAGACGCTTTTATAGAGGTCATCGCCGGCGCCGTCGAACACTAAACCTGTCCCGAACCAGTATCCCGTTCCCAAAGACCAGTTGCCTGAAAGATATTCATCATCGCCTTTCAAGTCGATCAAGACGCCCAGTCCTCCCGCCCAGGAATGCCCGTCACCGCCGTCGCCCCTTCGTCCGGAACCCACTCCCTGCACATTGCATACATTGACGATGTTTTCGCTGTGATAATCGCCGCGGTTGACTACTTTGGAATAAGGTTCGCCGGTGTATTTATCATCCCCATCAGCATCGGCGATTATTCCGATACCGCCGACTCCGCCGAATCCCTGCCCCTCGCCGTATAAATAATATTCGTCTTTTCCTGACGATTCCAGCAGTAATCCGACGCCGAAATAGCCGCAGCCTTGCGATGACAGTTTCGATTGGTAATCGTCATCGCCAGCAAGGTCGAACAACATACCCATTCCGAAGAATCCACAGCCTTGCGCCATATTTTCCGCTTTATACACATCATTTCCATTCCAGTCAATCAATACTCCCGCGCCGAATAGACCGCTGCCTTGACAAGGTTTAGCATCTTCGCAGATATACGAATCGTCCCCATCGAGGTCGATAGCTATTGAAATAGGATTTGACAGCGAGGCGCATCCGCCGATAGGACCTTCATATCGGTCATCGCCGCCTAAGTCCAAGACTAACAGCGCTTCATCGATTTTCACAATATCTTTGCCAACACCAGTTATTACAATTTCGCCCATAGGCGTAGGTATCCTGAGGAATCCGTTCCATTTTATCTCATGTTTGAGCGAATCGAGAGCTAAAGCCGCTTTATGGGCGGTATCTATTGTTTTCATACAGGCGTAGTACAGCGACTGATCGTCAATATCAGCGGCGATGTCATCGATGGAGGGATAATATTTCAGACCGTCGGTTTGAGTTTCACCTAAATCGCGGATATTAAAAGCGTTCATCATATCTGACAAATCGCAGTTCCGAAAGGCGGTATCCCGCCATCTGCGGGCTTCCACAAGGTTAGTCAAAATCCAGGAAGCGTTGGATAGGACCGCTTCCGGGACATCCGATATTTGCTCTGTCAATCTGATATTGATATTAGGCCATCCGGCGGTATTGCCGAAACTTTTATATTCCAATTCATCTCCGCAGTATTCATATATCCGCGCCACTGTTTCGATGAACGGGGGGCATTCCGATTTAAGCGTCAAATTCACGCTGTAATTTCTGAAACCGGAAGTGATTTTTTCCACTCCCAAATAATAGCTCAATTGGTATAGCGCATCGGATTTAGCCCTGACGGAATCAAAAGGAAGGTAATGATTGACCGCGTGCGCCATTGAATATGTGAAATCATAGGTTTTCAAGGGTTCAGCGAAAAGGTCTTGAAAGAAGGGCATGATGTGGGGGATTTCGATGGGGCGGGGAAAACGGGTCCAATATCCTTTTGGGTGATAGCCCAAATCACTGCGGCTCATTCCGGTTTGGGAGAGAGCTTTTTCTAATAGATCGATTTCTTGGGATTTAACCGGATGAAAAATTGTAAGTAAAGAAATTATAAGGTAGAATAATGTTTTCATATCAAACTAAAGTAATTGATTTTATGTGAATTAAAATAGCAAACATACTTTAAAAAAGCAAAAAAACTATAAAGATTTTAATGATAAAATCTTTGATAATTCCAAAAGAATTTATTATAATTATGAGAAAATCAAAACATATTAGTTGGTGATTTAAATTATGAACTTAATCTCACTCAACAATGGACAGACCTACCAGCCGGAACCGGGCTGGAAAAGAATAAGTTTAGCCGGCAGCGCAAATGTATCGGTGGAATATTTTGAGAAACCCGCCGGACACACTTCACCATTGCACACTCACCCGCAGGAGCAGGTGTGTATCTGCACTAAAGGAAAATTGATGTCGGTGGATAGTGATGGACAGGAAGTGATAATGAATCCGGGCGACTCGGTATGGTTCGCTCCCGACGAACCGCACCGGGTGGAGAATGCGGGAGATGATTTGGCGGAGGGGATAGATATTTTCGCTCCGGCCAGGAGTTTTGATTTCTGGCTGATGAAATTGAATGAGAAGAAAAAATAAAAGTAACGAGTTGCAAGTAACAAGTAATAAATTAGTAATATTTCAATTCTTAAATAAGCCAGCGGCGTGTAATGCCTGCCGGGACAATATCAAAATATTTAACTTGATGCCTTGTTAACTTGCAACCTGCAACTTGTAACTATTTATCAATAATCCATATGCCGTCACTGCGGCGGAAGGCGATTTTAGAACCGTTCGGCGATATTGAGGGTTCATAGCCGTTATTGGTGATCATATCGGCGGTTCCGCCGGAAGGGGAAATAGTTAAAATTCCGGCGGATATATCCCCGGACATATTCTCAAAGGCGATATAACTATTATCGGGCGACCATACCGGCGTATTTCCGCCCTGCCATAGGATATAAGCGGAGCCGCCGCTGAGATTTTTAACATTGATATTGAAGGAATTATACTGATTAGCCCCGCTGCCGGTCAATTCAAAACGGTCGAACACTATCAAACCGCCGTCGGGCGACCAGTCAAAATTAGGTCCGGCAGATGTCAAACTGGAATTCGCTCCCGTCCCCACATAATAGATGAACAGCGTATAATCACTCGCTTGTATTAAGTATGCTATCTTATCTCCCGCAGGCGACCATTGAGGAAATTCTCCGGATAAGGTGATATTGACGACAGAGCCGCCGCCGTCTGAAGCGGTGATGAATAAGCCGCAGATGCTGTTTTCATAGTCATAACCGTGAAAGACGATACTGTCGCCGGAGGGGGACCATGAAGGATATGCGCCGAAATCGGATAGTTTCAATTTGCTTCCCGTCGTGTCAACCGTCCATAAACCCTTATCCAACCCGCCGGGGACGCTGTAAGCGAGTTTATCGCCGGAGGGAGACCAGCAATAATCGCCATTGTGATTGCCCGCTATAATCTTTTCTAAGTCCCCGTTAAGCCAATATATCCAGACAGCGGTGGAATCGTCTTCACCGAAGGCTATTTTCCCGCCGTCGGGGGAAAAGACCGGTTTCCAGCCGAAATTCACTACATGACCGCCTTCCGGTTTAGATCCATCTTCACTGCATCCCGTGATGATCCCTATCGTCAGGGCGGTTATCATAACCGCCCCGGTTCTCAATAATTTAGACGCTTTCAATATCCGTACCTCACAGTATATTCCAGAGTGGAACGGCTGTTAGCCTTAACTATCACATTGAATTCGATCTTGCGGGCATCTTTAGTTTCATATTTAACAGCGACGCCGTTGAATTCCGCCCGTAAAACTTCCCAAAATCCGTAGAGCCTTTCGCGGATGACCACATCGGCGTCTTCGGATGAACCATTATATATGCTGACCTGGACTTTATCCTCGGTCATATTGCGGTCGATGCGCTTGTGGCTGATACGCTCGCGGCTGCCGATCAAATTGAAATTCTGCCCCACCACCACTTCTACTTCATCGCCCGGAGGGGTATCATCTATATGGTCTTCGCCGATGAAAACGCTTCTGCCGTTCTTATCCATGCGGTAGACGCCGATTTCACCATCCGGCAATGGAATGTTAGGCGCGGTGAAACGCTGAACGCTGACAAGATTGCGCTGGCCAAAGCCCTCCTTCATCAGATTTATCCGCTTAGTTTTGAAGCTGGTCTGCTTGAGGAAGGGTATGCGTTTATAGCCGAACGGGGGAAGATCCAGTTTGACGGTGACCGGATAGATATAATAAGCGTATAGGGGTTCACCGTCAATACCTTTGGAATCGCCGGAGGCGAGTTCATCCATAGTGGGAAGTTCTTCGCGGTCGTACGCCATGTGCGGTTCGCCGGCGATGAAAGATAATTCCGCGCCGTCAAAACCGATGGGCAGGTCGTTCTCCACCTGAAATTCGCCGGCAAGCAGGATTTCAGCGCCTGATAAAACCGCGGTATAGGAAGCGAACCAGCTCAAATCTGTCGTGAGGTAGTTCAATTCCATCCTGTAATCGCCGCTTTTGCTGTTACTTAGCAGGAATTTGGCGGTGGGGTCGGGTGTCATCCATCCTGGCGCGGGAGGGAATGTATTGAAGTCCACTCCACTCCGCTTCACCAGCCGGATATCGCGGCTGCTTGTTTCCAGATAGAAATAATCGTCATCGAAGTTTAAAAGAACACCGGACACGGTATCTTCTTCCATCTTGAGTTCCACCGGTTCACCCAGTTTCAATTTCCACAGCTTATCTTCATCGACCGGCTGATGAGTGTAGCCGGAATGGATGACCGATAGTTTATCGGTTTTATCGAGGAAAATGAGGCTCATGGTCTCCGGGATGATTTTGGGAGATATTCCATCGAATATGATCCAGTTTTCTCCTTTATCCAGCTTGACTTCCCTCACCAGCGAAACCTGGGATATTCCGCGGTTGTAAATGGTCAATCGTATCCCCTCATCTTTAGCAAAAAGCGGGGAAAGGAGCAGTAAAAGAACAATTACAGTGAAGATTTTTTTCATGACATTTTTCCTATTATGTTATTATTATATTATTTACTTTGAAAATAGGGTTTAGGGGCTAGGGTCTAGTGTCGCGTCACATTTGTATTGACGCATATAATATGTTGGTAATTGTTTAACATTTCGGAAATGTTCGACCCCTTCAGGGTCGGTTATATTTGATAATTATTTCCGTGGGCTAACGCCCACGGCTATTCAGGTATTTCCCTTTCAGGGAAAACAAACTCGACCATATAATCGGAGTTCAAACATCCCTGAAGGGGATGAATATGAATAGCCGTAGGTGAAACCTACGGAAAAGAA
>JADHWD010000129.1 GCA_016783645.1 bacterium | reverse complement strand
TCGGAAATGTTCGACCCCTTCAGGGTCGGTTATATTTGGTAATTATTTCCGTGGGCTAACGCCCACGGCTATTCAGGTATTTCCCTTTCAGGGAAAACAAACTCGACCATATAATCGGAGTTCAAACATCCCTGAAGGGATGAATATGAATAGCCGTAGGTGAAACCTACGGAAAAGAATACTACGATAATCGACCCTGAAGGGGTCGAACCATAACGCTAAACAGTCACATATGTTGTATTTCTTTACATAACTCAAAACTCTATCCGATACTTGATAGTTGACATGACACTAGACTGCTTTGCAGGATCCGGCACAACACTAATCGCTGCGCAAAAACTGAACAGACACTGGATTGGAATCGATAATTCCGAAATCGCAATTCAAACGATTTTGAAAAGATTAATCAGGCAGAATGATTTGTTGGATTTGAATTCGATCATATTCGAGGGTTCGCATGAATTATTGGATCGCTGAAAGTATAAAACTGGCAAACTCACTAGGATATTTAGATAGGTTAGCGGAAGTATATCCTGTGAAGTTTTCAGCTAAGCTCTCTACGCCTCATCCGGGATTTTCACCCGGAATTGGAAACATCGCAGCTGAATCTTTTTGAACCGCTGATACCGCTGATGAAAGGATGATGACACTGATATTGGTAACATTTTGGCTTCTTAATCAGAAACCACACTGCATTCGTCATTCCGGCTTGTCCGGAATCGGCTGGAATTATAAGCGAAATACCGATTCCGAACGCGCTTCGCCTGCCGGAATGACGGTTAGGGTGATTTTGTCATAATACTATAATGATACCGATATTATAATCAGCGCAATCAGTGAAAATCAGTTCTTATCAGCGGTTCGAAAAGAAAAAAACATACAGAAATACCGGCATTTTTTTTCAATGTTGCAGCGTTGAGCGCTTTACTGTTGAAGGAATTTTTGGAAAATCTCGCTTGACAAATGAATCCTAATAAAGATATCGACCTCCGTTCCGACACTGTCACCCGTTTGTGACGTGCATAACCCGCCAGAACCAGATTTTAACTTGTTGCTTGCAACTTGTAACTTGTAATTAGCAGCTATAATCTATTTAATGAATATAATATGAAGAATTTATTGGAGGATGGGATAAAATGTCTCATCGTGCAGTCAAAATTTTCCAAATTTAGTTTTTGGAATTATAAAGATGTATGTAAATTGGTGGGAGCCAAATATCCCGCTGCGCCTTTAGGATTGATTACAGTGGCAGCGCTGTTGCCGCAGCAGTGGGATTTCAAAATTATTGACGCAAATGTGGAATTTCTGCTTGATGAGCACTTTGAATGGGCGGATATTATCTGCTGCGGCGGGATGCTGCCTCAGCAGCAGAGTACATTGTCCGTAATCAATAAAGCTCACCGCTATGGTCGTCCGGTCGTTGTGGGCGGTTCGGATCCATCTTCTCAACCTGAATTGTATCAGTCTGCGGATTACCTGGTGATAGGCGAGGGAGAAGTTACCATTCCAATGTTCTTACAGGATTTGGAAAGAGGCTGTAAGAGCGGTGAGTACCAGTCTGTCGAAAAAGCGGATATGAATGAAGCGGTTGTTCCCCGCTATGATCTGATAAAGTTTAAAGATTATATCCAGGTTGGGATACAGTATTCCCGCGGATGCCCCTTCAATTGTGAGTTTTGTGATATTATTGAACTTTATGGCCGCAAGCCGCGGACGAAGACCTCTGATCAGGTGATCAAGGAACTGCAGGCTCTTTATAATCTTGGCTACAGAGGTCACATCGATTTTGTCGATGACAATTTCATTGGGAATAGAAAAAGCATTAAAAAAGTCTTATCTGCGGTCAAAGAATGGTCTGAAGCGCATGATTATCCCTTCTATTTTTCCACTGAATCCTCAATTAATTTGGCGGATGATGATGATCTTATGCAAATGATGCAGGATGTGGATTTTCGCTTCGTCTTCATTGGGATTGAATCGCCGGAAGATGAAATACTCAGATTGATGAATAAGAAAATGAATGTGAATAAATCCATCACCAATGCGATAAATAAAATCTATTCATATGGGATGATCGTCAATGCGGGTTTCATCATCGGCTTCGATAATGAAACTGACAAAACCGCCCAAAACATGATTAAATGTATTCAGGAGTCGGGGATATGCATGGCTATGCTGGGAATGTTGTACGCATTACCGAACACACAACTGACCCGACGCTTGGAGCGGGAAGGAAGATTATTTGAAGAGAGTTCGACTTTAAGCGCTACCGATACTGAAATAGATCAAATGACCACCGGCTTGAATTTCATGACCACCAGACCCAGATTAGATGTTTTTAAGGATTATATCCAGGTGATAAAATACATTTATGATCCCCGGCATTATTTTGAACGAGTGGTCCATACCTGTCTAAATCTGAAACCTGTCAATAAATATAAACCAAGTTTTTGGATGATGCTGAAGAGACTGTTTGTATTTTTTGAACTCTGCTTGAAAGTGGGATTTGACAAAAAAATTGGGAGGTTATATTGGAAGACGCTTGTAATTGTTATTTTCAAGAATTTAAGAGCGGTTGAAGCGGCTGTTAATTTAGCGGCAATGTATATACATTTTTATAAAATGTCTAAATTCATAATCGATAGTACCGATGAAGCGATAAAAAAGATGGAGGACAGTGAGAGGGAGAAAGACCATAAAAAACTTTATTTTCACCAGACGAATCATATCTGTTAAAACTTCGGGTGTAAAATGTTCAACAAGTGTAAGTATATTATCATCTGCTTGATTGTGTCGGCTGCGGTTTCTGCAGCGGACGAGCTAACCGCCCATTTTTTGAATGTGGGACATGGCGACGCCATCATCCTGCAGTTTCCCCAGGGTACAGTGATGCTGGTGGATGGCGGGATGCCGGAATATGGCGAAAAAGTAGTGGATTACCTGTCTGATTTGGGATTAAGCCATTATCTCGACTATATAATGCTCACTCATTCCCATGACGATCATGTCGGCGGGCTAAATTTTATACTACAGAATCTCACTGTAGGAAAAGTATTATTATCCGAATATTCGGAGCCGACGGAATTATATCAACGGTTCATTTTTCTGGTGGATTCTCTGCAGATTCCCCAACGGATAGTAAGCCGGGGCGATGTCCTGGAGATTGATAGTTTGAATATGGAGATAATCAATCCGCCCGCTGGCAAGACTTTAGAAGCCTTACGGGGACCCAACGGCGCATCAATCGCCATGAAGATTGATATCGGTGAAACCGATATGTTGTTCATGGCGGATGTGGACAAGATGACTGACATGGAGATCGTGAATGAGTATGGAAAAGGTCTTGAAGCGGCGGTATTGAAAGCGGCTCATCACGGCAGCGGCGTCTCCAGCACCAGGTTTTTCCTCGATGCGGTGAAGGCTAAGATAGCGGTGGTCTCCACCGGCGCCAGTGAATGGAATTATCCATCGGAAGAAACGATGGAACGGATTAAGCGTTATGTCCCGGAAGTGTACCGGACCGATGAAGCGGGCGATATTATTATCACCGTCGACGGCGAGAACATAACGGTTGAAACACAATGAGTCATCCAAAACTGCGGAAGCGGCTTATTTCATGGGCGCTGGTAGTCATCTGGACTACGATAATTTTCCTCACCCTCCCCTACGCTCCCATCTGGCGGGACTGGATCACCGATAATTTCTCCGGATATGCTATACCGGTCTCAGTAGTTGTGATTCTATTGGTGATTGCCGGATTCACTATCGGGAATATCATCAAGCGGAAAGCCGGAATCAAATCATATTTTTTCTTCATCATCACCATCGCCTTATATGTATATTCCCTTTCCCGCATAGAAATATTAGTCGAACAGGTGCATTTTCTGGAATACGGGCTTTTAGCGTACCTGATAATCCGGGCTTTACGCATTGAAAGCAGAGATGTGTGGCAGTATCTCAACGCCGTTTTATTAGTATCATTTATCGGTGTGCTCGACGAATATGTTCAGGGATTATTGGTGAACCGGGTGGGTGAACTGCGGGATATACAGATTAATATAATCTCCGGACTGCTGGCGATGATATGGCACAGGTTCTGTTTGGAGCCTGAGGAGGAACACGCTTCCCCCCGCACAGCTTTGTTGATAGGAATTCCCATCGCCGGAGCTATCATATTCAGTATCTCTTTGTTCAACACAGTCCACAGCGGATTCGGGCACTTCATCGAGGAAGATGATAAGGTGGGATTCTATTCCCGTAGTCCGGCTGCGGAACTGCTGAGTGTTCCCAAGGACACTGCTCTCTTCCGGGATAAAATCGTGGATATGATGCTGAAAATGAAGTATTCGGAATTACTTAAGATAGTCGATCCGGTTCACGGCGAAATCCTGGTGCATGTGTTCCGGCGCGACCGCTATCTGTTTAAACAAGACTACCGCACCGCCTATTGGGAAAATTATATCCTCGATAAGTATTTCAATAGTCATATTCGAGGCACAAAGCTTGAATTGTCTGAAAATAATAGAGACATTATCACAGCTTCCGCTTTAATCGACACATCCGGAATCTATATCAGTCCGGTTAGCGCGCATCTGGTGACCGCATATTCCGAAAGACAGCAGTGGATATTTGTGATAATGAGCGAATTGATATTGCTGATTTCGTGGATTATAATTTACCGCAGGAAACCCGGAGGAAAAAACGGATGAAGGTTCATAATTAATGTCCGCTTCATTCAGGTTAAAACGGGGAAACTACGGCGAAGTAATCTCCTGGTCTTTTTACGATTTCGCCAATAGCGCTTTCGCCACATCCATACTGGCTGTCATTTTCAATCAATATTATGCGGAAGTCGCGGCTTACGGACCTTCCGGTGTAATATTGAATGTATTCGGAAGCGGTCTGCGCATCCCCGGCGCATCCATGTTCTTTATCATCGTCGCAATATCGATGGCGCTGGTGACCATAACCGCTCCCATAATCGGGGCGATGGCGGATTACTCCGCCTCCAAGAAACGCTGGCTGTTATCTTTATGTATAAGCGGAGCCGCCGCCACCGGATTTTTGTACTATGTAGGTGAAGGCGATTATATATCAGGCGGAATCCTGTTCATTATAGCCAACTACAGTTTCGCGGCGGGCAATGTCTTTTACAATGCGCTTCTGATAGATATTTCCCATCCCGATGATATGGGGAAAATATCCGGCTGGGGATGGGGATTAGGCTATTTAGGTGGAGGATTATGCCTGGTATTGAATTTGATAATGCTGAAAAATCCGCAGTTAATCGGATTCCGCGAAGGCGCTTTTGAAGTCGTCCATATATTTCCAGTGGTGGGATTATGGTGGCTGGTGTTTTCGATACCATTGTTCGTCAAGGTGCGGGAGGCGGGTGTTCCGGTGAAACTGAAAGAGAATATCCTCAAAGTCAGCTTAGCCCGTTTGAACCGCACATTTCATGAAGTCAAGAAATACCGGCAGTTAGTCAGATTTCTTTTAGCTTATCTTCTGTTCAATGAAGGTATCGAGACCGTGATAATCACCGCTTCTATTTTCGCAGTGGAGGAATTGAGTTTTCAGCCGTCACAACTGATAGTGTTTTTTCTGATAGTGCAGGGTTCGGCTTTCATCGGTTCTTTCATATTCGGCTATTTGGTGGACTGGTTAGGGAACAAGAAGGCTCTGTTAATCAGTATAATGATATGGTCGCTGGTGGTGTTATGGGCGCGGTTTTTGGGATTGTTCATGGCTGAAGGAAAGGAATTTTACTTGTTAGGGGTATTAGCGGGTTCGGTGCTGGGCGGCAGTCAGTCGGCGGCGAGGGCTCTTCAGGGTTCATTCACACCGCAAGGGCGGGGCGCGGAGTTCTTCGGCTTTTTCGCCATCTGCGGCAAGTTCGCCGCTATATTAGGTCCGGCGATAAACGCCATAGTTGTGATAATCACCGGCAGTGTCAGATCGGCGATATTGATATTATTAGCGTTTTTTATAATCGGCGGGATAATTTTGTACTTTGTGGACGAAGAGGAGGGAATAAGAGCGGCGGTAAATGAGACTTCGTAAACCTGATTGGTTTAAAGTGCCGCTATCTAATACGACGGCGTTTCAGGTGCATCGGACTTTGAGAGATTTATATCTGCATACAGTCTGCCGCGAAGCCGGATGCCCTAACATCGGAGAATGCTTCAATCAGGGAACCGCCACTTTTCTGATATTGGGTGAAGTGTGCACCCGCAACTGCCGCTTTTGCGCTATAGACAGCGGGAAATCACCAGCTGATCCTGATCCTGAAGAACCTATGCGGATTGCTGAGGCGGTTCGTAAGATGAAACTGCAGCACTGCGTTATTACCGGTGTCAACCGGGATGACCTTCCTGACGGCGGCGCGGAGCATTATGCGGAAACTATCAGGCAAGTGCGGAATTTGAATCCCAATGTCACCATTGAAGCGCTGACCGGCGATTTCAACGGTTTGGAAACATCGCTAATTACAGTACTGAATTCATCACCGGATGTTTTCAATCACAATTTAGAGACAGTAGAAAGACTGACACCTTTAATTCGGGATAAACGGGCGGATTACCGGATTTCATTGGAAATATTGCGGAAAGCCAAGCCGCTCCGCCCGGATATTTTAACCAAATCCGGTCTCATCATCGGATTAGGTGAAAGTTTTAAAGAGATAATTGCGGCGCTGCAGGATCTTCGGGAGGCGGACTGCGGCGGCGTCACCATCGGTCAGTATATCGCGCCGTCATCGGAACATACCCCGGTGGTGAAATATTACACACCCGCTGAATTTCAAATGTTAGGCGAAAGAGCGAAGGAGATGGGATTTATAGGGATCGCTTCAGGACCGCTTGTCAGAAGTTCATATCATGCGGCGGATTTTTTCCATCTTCCATTATTATAATAACTTGGTGAACTTTGCGCCTGCGTTGCGCGCTTTGTGGTAAAAATAATAACCACAAAGAACACAAAGTATTAAATTAGTTGAATATAAAAGGGATTTACTATGCTTAAAAAAGCTGTGTTTCCGGTCTTAGTGTTATTACTATTATTCTTATTTTCAATCCCATCAATGGGACAGCCGGGCTATATCGGCGTTAAAACCTGCAAGATGTGCCATAAAGGGGAGAAGAAGGGAAATGTGTTTGAAATCTGGTCGGAAAGCAAACACGCGAATTCATCTCAAGCATTGGTGGAGAAGGGTGAACAGAATAATCCTGACTGTTTGATATGCCATACCACCGGATTCGGCAAAGGAGGATTCAATCCGGAAGCGGGGGAGTTGAAATTGGAAACGGTGGAATGCGAAGCCTGCCATGGGCCCGGCAGTGACTATAAGAAGATGACGGTGATGAAGGATTCTGAAGCGGCGAAAACTGCGGGGTTACGGATGCCGGATGAAGAGTTTTGCAAAACCTGCCACAATCCCAATAGCCCCAATTTCGAGGAATTCGATTTCGCCAAAGCCTGGGCGGAAATAAAACATGAAATACCGGAATAGGGTGAATTTCATAAATAAGTTATAAATTTAGACAGTCTGTCCAAGAATAATATAATATCATTCTGGAACGCTGAAAGCGTCTACGGAATCCAAAGTTATATTTATAAAATACAAGCAGCTGTTATTCACTTTAAAGAATCCGGTTATCCATATATGTCAGGAAACCTTATTATTCATTAAGGGCGGGTTAAAAACCCGCCCCTACTGGATAACCGAATCATCATTTGTTAATCAGTGATTCCAGGCGCTTGATGATATCCTCGATTTGCATATGGGCGGATTTGACGATATACAAATTGGCGCCGGACTCTTTAGCTTCCATCACATCATCTTGGGTGCTGGCGCTGGTGAGCATAATAATCGGTATATGGGAAGTGCGGCCGTCACGCTTCAATCTGCGGCAAAGAGTGAATCCGTCATATTCCGGCATCTTCACATCAAGCAGAATCGCATCGGGCTTCAAGCTGGCGGCTTTTTCTACAATCTGACTGCCTTCATTGAAAACATGGCATAAAAATCCATTCCGATTCAATATCCCCGATAACATCTCGGTGATCAGCGTTTCATCATCCACTATAAAAATTTTACCGCGGAATTTGGGAAATTCCACTTTGGGTTTATATACTATCTGCGGCTGTTCCCGCCGGACTAATTTTTCTGCCGAAGGAGCGAAACCGTAACTCTCCCTATATCTCTCCTGAATATATTGATTCAGTGTTCCGAAGACTTCATAGCTCAATTCCAGATATTCCATTTCATATAGATATTTGGCGGTGTGTTTGAGTTTGGCGTCAAAGACAACTTCACCCTTAGGCAGGCGCAGAACCGTGTTATAAATTATCACTCCTTCCGGTAGGATATCATAGGAATCGCTGCTTTTAAAACTCATAGACCTCACATTCAAAGCGTTGACTTGTTCGGTGTGTCTTCTGTTCTGATGGTCAAATTCTAAGACCAAATTATCATGAGGGCGGGGTGTGACATTAAGGGCCGTCGATTTGCGGTAGGCTTCCGAGGGGAATTTGAAAATCGAAGCCGGAAGTCTTTTATAATTGGTTGCGTCTAAATAAACTGCATTGAAATTGATCATCTGCATTATTCCGGAATCATAATATCTATGTTTGATAAAATAGGAATGATTCCGTTCTAGAAGATCATTACCGCTCTTCGGTATCAGCTGATCAATATAGAAATACTCCTGGGAAGAGTCATAATGCAGCATTCTGGTCGAAAAAGTATCCCCGCCGATCTGAATCTCTATATTGGCGTTGGAGTCAGTCAGATTTTTTACTAAATCTATAATTTCTTCTCTCTGTTTCATTACATAACCCGTACATTGATTATTAAAAAGACTATCATAACGCGTTGTGCTATTTAAAATACTCCGCCATCTGATTGATATTATATAACTTAAAAGAACATGTAAGATTCTAACTTTCTGAATTTTGGGATTATGTATATCCGGGTCAGGGACGACCCGGACTACAAGACT
>JADHWD010000128.1 GCA_016783645.1 bacterium | reverse complement strand
TAATTGTTATGGTAGGCGGGGGGTTTATCCCCCCGCACAATTTGTCGGGGGACAAGCCCCCGACCTACCATTTTTTTATTTTCGAATCAGCATAATATCGAATTCAATGCTATAAAACAACTATATAGGGACACTACCAATTATTGATTATGCCCGGTAAATAGATTCGAAATTCGAGCTAATGTCTTGTAGTATTATAGTATGTATTATAAATTAATCACAATCATCGTCATTCTGGCAAGCGAAGCGCGTCCAGAATCGGTATATTAGTAGTAATACCAGCCGATTCCGGACAAGCCGGAATGACGAATGAGGAGCTTATTATGCATTCCCACGCAGGAGCGTGGGAACGAGTGTATCGTTTCCATATTTCCGATTTTCGATTTCGGACATTTCTACATTCCTTGTTCATTATTCGATATTCATTTCCTTTCTCCGCGCCAGCGCTCTTTCTCTCGCCAGGTTTTTGTTTCTTAATTTGAACAACGGATCGCGTTTGATATCGGAATTGTCCGGATGGCGGCGGTATTTATACAGGACTTCATGCACCCTGCCAATGGAATACTTTTCTCCCATTTTCAATACTAAATCGTAATCTTCACCGTAATCGCATAGATCTTTTTCATCGAATCCGCCGAATTGCATCATCGCCGATCTCCGCCACATCCTCACCGCCCCGGCGCCGTCCACCCGTAATATATTATTACGGCTGTATTCCAAATGTTTGATTATCCCGAATTCTGGTAAATCGTTACCATCTTGATCGATCAATGAATAATAAGAAATCGCCAAGGCGCAATTAGTGTCTTCCATATATTCGGTCATGGCTTTGAGCGTCCGCGGGGTATATAAATCATCGGAATCGAGCTGGGAAATGTATTTCCCGCGCGCCGCTTTCAACCCCAAATTCAAAGAATAGGCGATACGGTTGATATTGTTTCTGATAAGCCTGATTCTTTTATCAACTGCGGCGTATTTTTCCACAACATCTATTGTATTATCGGTTGAACCGTTGTCGATGATTATATATTCAAAATCCCGCAGTTCTCCGCCGATGACGCTTTCAATCGCCAGTCCTATATATTTTTCGCGGTTGAAAACCGGGGTGATGACCGATACCAGCGGAGAATCTGATTTTTCGTATGACATAGGAGGCGCTTCGCCTTTCAGATAGGCTTTCCGTCTTTTTAAGGCATTCAAGAAGACGCCTTCAATTTCCTCCTCCTCTTCCGGCTCCAGGAATAAATAGGAAAATCCGCCGAACTTGCCCTTACCGGGGAAAAACAGTTTGTCGGCGGAGGATTTATCAATCTGCGGCGGATGAAACCGGCATATAGGTTCCGGTATCCGGTATAACCGGCTGATCTCACCTATTTTCAACCGGGCATCGTAATCGAAAGCGTATTTCAGTTTCTCATCCCATCCCCCGATTCTTTTCAAATCTGCGGTTCTATAAATCACGACAGGACCCAAATCCGCCCGCTCAGTGATGTCTTCAGGACCCGAATAGGCTTCTTTTGTTATCTCCCGCCCCGCTTCGTTCTCTATCCAATCCCCATAAATAAATCCAAAATCTTTTTCGATCCTTTTCAGCTTATCCGGAAGATTGTCGAAAACTACCGCTCCTTCCGGTACCACCGCTAAATATTCACTTTCGGTATTATTCAATACAGCGTTAAGCGTATGTGGAATATCTGTGTCAATTCGGATAATTTCAATATTATCAATCGATGGCGGATTGACTCCCGGCGGATATAACGCCCAAGTCTTTCCCAAATCAGCGGCTGATCGTAAAGTTTCGTTCATTTTAGCGCCGCCTTCAACTAAGACGATTGATGTTAAAACGGAATGAATATTTTGCATATTTAGTTAAAATTCATTAGAATTATAAGATTATGACTCAGGACTCAGGACTCAAGACTCAGGACTCAGGACTCAGGACTCAGGACTCAAGACTCAGGACTCAGGACTCAGGATAAGAACAACAATTATATCGCCTTTTCTTTCCCTTGACCCTATTTAAAATACAAAATTATCCCGGAATTTTCAATTTTGCGCTGTTTAACCGCTTTCCAATTATTATTAATCTTTGTTTTCACTTGTCATGGTGAGATAATCACTCCCAATTTCAATGGATATGAATATCCGCCGGGATTGATCGCTCATAAGAAACTGAATTATCCTAAAATCGGACTCGCGCTGTCCGGCGGAGGGCTTAGAGGTTTAGCCCATGCCGGAGTACTGGCTGAATTGCATGAGAACGGCATTAAGCCTGATTATATCGCCGGTGTCAGTATCGGAGCGATCATCGGTTCGCTGTACGCGCTGGGATATACATCGAATGAGATAACTGAGACCGCTTCCCACATCGACTGGGGTGATATTTTTGTCGATAAACCTTCCCGCAGCACCCTGTTTCTCAACCGTAAAAAGACTCACGGCCGCCATCTATTTCAGGTGCGCTTCAAGGGTTTTCAGCCTCATTTTCCCTCAGCCTTCATATCCGGTCAAAAACTCACTATGGCTTTGTATGATATATATATGGACGCAGTATATAAACCTGATCCCGGTTTTGATAATCTGAAGATTCCTTTCCGGGCTCCGGTCACTGACCTGAAGAGCGGAGAGCTGATTGTTAAGCCGGAGGGTGATTTGATGGAGGTGGTGCGGGCTTCAGCCTCATTTCCGCTGCTGTTTTCACCCATTGCGATGGATGGAAGGATTGTCATAGACGGCGGCATTGTGGAAAATGTCCCGGTCACTACCGTGAAAAAGATGGGAGCGGATTATATCATCGCCGTCGATGTGTCTTCTCCTTTGACCAATAATGTAGAGGAACCTTGGGAAATCGCCAATCAAGTCACCACCATCATGATGCGGAATGAGACCGAAAGTTCGCTGGAAAGCGCCGATTTAGTATTGAAACCGGTGCCGGAATCCGCCGCCTCCTTCGATTTCTCGCTGGCCGATTCTTTAATCTTATGGGGGCGAAAATGCGTCAGAGATTCTCTCGCTTCCATCGTATTAAATCAACACAAACCGGAGATAGAAGATCAAAAACAGTTTAATTTTAAGACCCTCACGCTTTATCTGAACAACACTCAGTCCGATGTCCCCGATTCTCTTAAAAGCTTATTGACCGGCGGGACAGTCTCCCGCAGTATAATTGTAGAAACATTGACAAATATTTATAAAGTGGGAATTTATAGCGATATTCAGGCTGCAATCGAGAATGACACTACAATATCAATTTATCTGACTACCAATCCTCATTATAAATTTGTAGTTTTCAAGGGCAACAATCTCATTCCGGACTCGATTCTGCAGCAAGCGGTGAAATCTCCGCCTAACAAGCCGCTGAACTATGATGAAGGACTGCGTGATCGTGAGAATATCATCCGGCTGTACCGCAATAAGGGTTACGCTCTGTCGGAAATCGAAGAAACAAGTTTATCGGATGATACGCTGACGATTGTGATCGATGAAGGGAAGATAAAACGTCTGGGGGTGGAAGGCGGTCCTCACAGCGCTTTGAACGATCTGGGTCTGGTTGAAGGGGCGGTTTTCAACTGGAATACCGCCCGGAGGGGGGTCAATCGGTTATATGGAACTGACCTTTACAGCGCTGTAAGACTCCGCACTATCAAGGTTAAAGACGGTTATAAAGTTACGCTTATTTTAGAGCCTCATCAATTTCCCTTATTACGCGCGGGCGCGCGGTATGGTATCGAGCGAAAAGGCAGTATCTTCGCTGAATTCATCACCGATGCTTTACCGGCTTCCGGGATAGGGTTAACAATATTCGCCGCACCGGGAGAAAAAGATGCACGGTATCAAGTAGAATTGAGTTCGGACCGGATATTAAGGACTTACTTAGCTTTCAACCTGGCCGCCTATCACCGGCGGCATGAATATAAACTCTTTGATTCCGAACCGGATCAAAAAGCGGGATATGATTATGAAATCAACGGCGCCAAACTGCAGTTAGGCCAGCAGTTATACCGCTGGGGATTCCTCTCCGCCGCCTATAAGTTCGATAGAGCGCTCAGTTCTCATCCTGATGACAATCCTGATCAGAAGTTGTCCACAATTGTATTGGAATCGCAGGTGGACACCTACGATAGATATCCCTTTCCCCGCAGCGGCACATTATTCAGGTTCACTTTCCAATCATCGGGCGAATACACTTTCAGCGATGCGGAATATTCCAAATTTTCCGCCGAACTTCAGAAATGGTTAAAACTGCGGCACCGCTGGTATTTCAATCTGCGCCTGCGGGGAGGCTACGCCGAACCCACTGTCCCAAGCTGGGAACAGTTTGAATTAGGCGGATTGAACGATTTCTTCGGACTGCATCACCGTGAATACACCGGTAATCAATTAGTGGCGGGAAGCTTGGGATTACGGTTCGACCTGTTATCCCGCTTTTTAGCGGACGCATTTGTGACAGTGCGCTATGATTTTGCGCAAATTGTGCAGGACGCTGATGAAATAGAATTCAAAAGCGGATATTTCCGGCAGGGAATCGGTCTAATGTTTTCCCTGAACACGCTGTTAGGACCGGTCAATTTCGCCTGGGGATGGGCTGCGCCCTATGAAAACATCAAGGTGAAGAAAATCGAGGGGCAGAATGTGCTCTATTTCAGTATCGGGCACGATTTTTGATATTATAACGCATTGTGCTATTTAAAATACTCCGCCATCAGATTGATATTATATAACTTAAAAGAACATATAAAACTCTAACTTTCTGAATTTTAGGATTATGTATGTCCGGGTCAGGGACGACCCGGACTACGAGACTAAGGTAGGCGGGGTCGTCCCTGACCCCGCCATCTTCAAAAAAACTAAACTGTTAAATGGATTCCCGCCTTCGCAGGAATGACATATATACTCGTTCCCACGCTCCAGCGTAGGAATGCATAACCGATTCCGGACAAGCCGGAATGACGATGTTTTTAGTTTGTCTTTTCTCGACCCATTACCCTTGACCCCTCACCCTATTTTCAAAGAAAACCCTCATGCGCCGGCGGCGCACCCCGAAGCATGAAAATATGTCGGGATTGAGACAATCCCGACTCCACAAGTCACAAGGGCGACCGCAAGGGTCGCCCCTACAACCTGATATTTGTGTGGTGTCGACTGCGGAGAGTCGACACCACAATGAACTAAACCCTAAACCCTATTTTCAAAGAAAATTGAATCTTCCGGAGCCGATTATGACGCGATCAAGTATAATTTCTTTCATAGCCGCAGTATTACTGATCGCTGCCGTCTATGCAGATTTCGATAAATCCGTTCAAGGATACCGCATCAATCTCCTTGAAACAGGAAACAACAGATTATCCTTCACCATCGAATTGACCGATTATAAACCGGAGGAATATTCCGCCGGTGAAGAGAATTACACCAGGCTCTCACTTCCGGGCGCAGGATTAGGATTGACTAAAGGAACTCCCAGATTACCGGTCATCTCTAAGCCTTTCATCCTGCCGAAAGGTTCAACCGCTCATGTGAAAATCAAGGATATTGAAACCCGGGAAATCGATGATATTCTGATAGAACCCTGTCATGCTGAATTTGAGAACCGCCTCAACTCCTCGACAACTCCGGTATTCGATGATGACATTTATTCAAAAGATGAATACTATCCTTCTGATATAGTTACGATATCCGATCCTGTGACCGCGGGAGAAATCCGCCTCGCCGCTGTCAATTTCGCTCCCTTCCGTTTCAATCCGGTTCAACGGAAACTGCAGATTGTGCATAAGATAGAGGTTGAGATTGAATTTTCCGGCGGCTTTTCACCTGATGACTTTCATATAGCCAAATCAAGGCGGAATAATCCGTACTTGTCCGATTTACTGAATGCTTCGCAGATTGAATTCACCGATGACCCGGCGGATATCGGCGCTTATTTATTCATAATCCCCAATCAAAATTACGCTGACGAGATAGAAAGACTGGTAGATTGGAAATTTGAACAGGGTTATGAAGTCACCATCGCGGATTTGAGCGAAACGGGTTCAACCGCAGAGGAGATCAAAGATTATATCCAGGAAGCGTATAACACTTGGGAGATTCCGCCGCAATATGTGATTTTAATCGGAGATATTGACGGAGACGCCGCTGTCCCCTGCTTCTATTATAATTGCGGAAACGGAGAAATGTCCCCTTCGGATCATGGGTACTCATTGCTGGAAGGCGAAGACTACTTTTCAGATATTCAAATTGGAAGGCTATCAATCAGAGACGAAGATGAATTATCCGCATTGGTGTACAAGATTTTGCGCTATGAGATGAAGCCTTATACCGGTATGGCAGGCTGGTTTCAACGGGGATTGATGCTGGCTGACCAATACGCTTTGAGCGCGGTGAATGTGAAGCAATGGGCTCGGAATTCTATGATGGAATGGGGCTATATTGAAGTTGACACGGTCTATTATCCTGCCAGTATGCCTACTTTCTTGGTGCAGAACATGATAAACGGCGGTGTGGGCTTGATCAACCATCGCGGATTGATCGGATGGGGCGGATGGTCGAACGCCAATATTCAGGCTTTACAGAATAACTCAATGAATCCCATAGTATTGGGCTGCACTTCCGGGACTAACGACTTTGAAACTACCGAATGTCTGGGTGAAGCATGGCTGCGAGCCGGCGAATACGGCGCTCCGAAAGGCGGAAGCGCCTGCATAGGACCCTCATCGCAGAACACTTACAGCTATTGGGATGGGACTATCGACCAGGGTTTGATCTGGGCGGTTTATCATGATAGTCTGTATCACTTAGGTGATATAGTTGATAGGGGCAAGTTTGAACTTTGGCTTAATTTTCCCTGGAACCGGGGACCCGGCGGCACCGGTAATTCCGTTGAATGTTACTATCACATCTATGAACTTTTAGGCGATCCGGGGATGGCGGTATGGACTGACAGTCCGCAGAATATTACCGCCAGACATCAGCGCCGTATACCTTTGGGGATGAACTTTCTGGAAATCGCGGCGGAGGATGAAAACGGAACTTTAACGGACGCTAAAGTGTCTTTAACCTCCGGAGAAGCGATATTGAACGCGGGATACACTGATGAAAACGGCTATATCAATCTGCCGGTACAGATGGACTCCACCGGCGAAATTAAGGTTACCATCACCAAACGGAATCACGCTCATTATCAAGGTGTGGTCGAAGTTTTTGCGCAATTGTATATTACTTTGGACACCGTTGTCGTTGAAGATGATTCGCTTCCGCCAAGTCAGGGAAACGGTAACGGCATACCCAATCCCGGTGAGACTATTGAACTGCAGATCACTATGACCAATCCGTCAACAATCTTTGCCAGCGGAGTGCGTGTCTCTATCTCCTCCCCGGATACTTTAATTCAGATATTAGAGGATGAACAATATTACGGACTCATAGGGCCCGGGCAGAGCGTCACTTCTACAGAACCTTTCGTATTGGAAATTTCCCTGGCGGCGGAGCATGGAAGTGAAATAATCATCACTCTCGACGCCGGCGATAATTTGGGACTGCATTATATTTCACAATATATTTTAGAGATAACCGCTCCTTCGCCTCAATTTGATAATTACAACCTACCTCAGGCGGCAGTTGACAGCGCGCTGTATCCCGGCGAGTCGTCCGATATGATAATCACTTTGATGAATACGGGTGGAGAAACCTCTGAACTTACAGCGGTTTTACATTGTGAAACGGAAGGTGTTACTATAACCGACTCTACCGCCGTCTTCCCAGCCGCTGTTGCGGGTGAAGCCTTCGCAAATAATATCGATCCGTTCCATCTATCGGTTGATACTGAACTGTATCCCGGCATCACCGCTCCGTTGACTATGACGATAGAACTGGCGGACGGCTGGCTGGATACCCTGTTTTTCCAGCTTCAAATAGGGCCTCCTCAAGTCAACGACCCGGTCGTGCCGGTGGAAGGATGCTGGTATTACTGCTTCGATAACAACGATGTGGGTTTTAACCAGGCTCCCTCTTTCCAATGGATAGAGATAGATCCCGATTCCGGCGGAACGGGTATCACTTTAAATTTGCAGGACGGTCAGCCCAATCAAAGCGATTCTGAAATCCTCCCGCTTCCTGCAGAGTTGAACTTTCAATACTGCGGTCAATCTATTGATAATATTACCGTAGGTTCAGACGGCTGGATAGCCTGCGGCGAAACCGGATTTTCCGATTTCCGCAACCGTCCTTTACCGGCGGCGAATGAACCTGATGGGATGATCGCTGTTTTCTGGGATGATTTAATGTTGATCGACGGCGGTGAAGTATATTACGCTTACATCGATTATCTGGACTGTTTCGTGGTGGAATGGTCAAGGTTGAAGCATCCCCAATCATCCGTCTTACGCCAAACTTTCCAATTAATATTATGGGATGCGGAAACCTATCCCACCAATACCGGCGATTCGCCACTCAAATTTCAATACTACGATGTCAACGACATCGGCACTCAATCCAATTGGTCGACCACGGGGTTATTGAGTTTGACCGCGGAAAATGGTTTGCAGTATGTTTATTCCACTTTCTATACTCCGGGAGCGAAGGTTCTGACGGACGGATTAGCACTCTATTTCACCACCGATCCGGGTTCAAGAATCATCCCGCCGATATTGACCTACTCCCCAAATTCCTTCCAATTTGAACTGTCGAGCGGACAGAATGAAACAAGCGGGTTGATACTGAGTAACTTAGGCGAAGCGGTCCTTGATTACGATTTAGAGATAATGCCCTGGCAGACGGAAGCCAGCGGAGGCCCCGATAATTTCGGCAATATCTGGATCGATTCGGATGAACCCGGGGGGATGGAATTCGATTGGATTGATATCAGCGCATCGGGTGTCGAAATAGAATTTTCCCATAACGATTCCACTTCCGCCGATCTGCCTTTGGGATTCTCCTTTCCATTCTACAACCGCAGTTTTTCCACGGTGATTGTATCGGCTAACGGATGGTTAAGCTTCACCTCCCACTCTAACGCTTGGAACAACACACAGC
>JADHWD010000127.1 GCA_016783645.1 bacterium | reverse complement strand
CGGCGCTTGTTCCGGCACGGTTACCGATGAAGAAGGCAATCCCATCGAAGGCGCTTCCGTGTCGCTTCATGCCGAAGGCGGCTGGGGATGGGGCTGGGGCAACAACTACCAGACCATGACCCTTGAAGACGGCACCTTCCTGTTTGAAGAAGTTGAGGTCGGCGAATATGAAGCATCGGTCTTCGCCTGGGGTTACTTCTGTGAATCTCAGGATATTGAGATAGTCGAAGGCGAGACCACTGTCGTTGATTTCATTATGGAGGAATTCGGCGGCGGCGGTGGAGCAGTCGGCGCTTGTTCCGGCAATGTCACCGATGAAGAAGGCAATCCCATCGCCGGAGTGTCCATAACACTCGATTCCAACAGCGGATGGGGATGGGGATGGGGATGGAATTCTTACAATACCCAGACATTGGAGGATGGAACATTCCTATTTGAAGAAGTCGAAGTTGGCGATTATTCAGCGTCCGCCTTCGCTTGGGGTTACATGTGGGATTTTGAGGAGATTGAAATAGTCGAAGGCGAAACCACTGTTGTCGATTTTGTGCTTGAGAGCTGGGGCGGCAGCGGCGCTACTGGTACTTTCTCAGGCACTGTGGCCGATTCTGCCGGCGCTCCGGTTGAAGGCGCTTTCGTATCCCTGCACTCCGACTGCGGATGGGGCTGGGGATGGGGCTGGGGCGGCAACTGGTACTTCGCCGAGACCCTGGAAGACGGCTCCTTTATCATTGAGGATGTTGAAGTTGGAGAATACTCTGCAACGGCTTGCGCCTGGGGAGTTGGCTGGGATTCCGAAGAAGTGGAAATCGTTGAAGGTGAAACTACTGTCGTAGACTTCGTCCTTGAAGCTTGGGGATGGGGCGGCGGCGGCGGCTTCGATATCGTCAATCTGCGGGGCAATGTCACCATCGAGCAATCGAGAATGATGGACATTTATAACTTAGATACCAACGGCGATGGAATACCCGATTATAGATTGAATTTCGGTCCTGATTGGTACCATCCGCCAAGTGGAGCTCAAAGGCCTGCTAACGGTCAGAACATTGAAGTGGTCGGCGGTCTACTGGGACACAGCGCTATTCCCACCATCATCGTTTATGAGAAGAATCAAATGTTCTGGCGCGAACCCCTCCAGTCTAATCCTGAAACGATTAAGAGGCTTCGTGACCGCAGGCATCAGAGGCTGAATCCTGAAAGCCAAGTTAATAAACCGTCTTTAACCCGCATCGCAAGTTATCCCAATCCTTTCAATCCTGAAACAACCATCAGCTATAGTCTGAATAATGCGGCGAATGTGAAAATCTCTATTTTCAATATGCTGGGACAGCAGGTCGCCTCATTAGTGGATCAGAATCAACTTGCCGGTGAATACCATTTTGAATGGAATGCAGGCGGTTATTCCTCAGGATACTATTTTGTGAATTTCAATGTTGACGGAAAGATTTCCTCTCACAGACTTCTGTTAGTTAAATAATCAGACTCGGTCATGATATCGAAAACCCTGAGTTAGTTTCGCTCAGGGTTTTCCTTTAGTTTGAATACAAATCTGCAAATTTTGCAGATTGACAAGTTCGCAAATTAAGATTTTGTTCAGGTAGTCTTATCCGTTGTGCAGCGAAAAGGATCTACAATAAAATTAAGATTGTATTTCCCGGTTTCGCAGATACCGGGTCCGGTTATTGCTATTCATAAATCTGACGCTGAGATAAATTTGCATCGGCACAAACAATATTCATCCGGCTGCGGGGAAATAATGAAATTCAGGATCGAAATTAATAAAAAGAGCGGTTCTTCCATATTTGTCGAAGGAGAGACATTCGAACATATTTTAAACAGTATAGCTGCCACATTTAATTTAAAGCCGGATAAATTAAAAGCTTACGGTGAATTGAATTCCGATGGCAAATTTGAGTATTTGATTTATTATAGGAAAAAGCTTTTCGGTAAATTGAAACCTTTTGAAGATCGTGATTATAATGGAGATTAAATTTTGAGGTTTATCATAGGAGAACAGACTTTAGTCTGTTCATTACAATTATAGAGCTCGGAGCTTAAAAACCTGACATTATAATCTCATTTCATTATAATACACTTCTTAATATCAGAATATCCCTCCGTTTTAAGGCTATAAAAATAGATACCCGAACTTACACTTTCCGCATTCCACAGCAATCTATGAATACCCGCCGGTTTCATCTCATCCACCAGCGATGCGATTTCCTGACCGTTGATATTGAATATCTTGAGTGAGACTTTGGCAGGGCGGGGGAGAGCATATTCGATTGTAGTTTCGGGATTGAACGGATTGGGATAGTTTTGTTTCAGGGAGAATGTTTCCGGCAGTTTGGGCGCTTCCCATGTACCGCTGCCTTTACTTATACCGCCTCCGGATTCCCGTATCTCATATGTGAAATTGATATCTTCAGGATTTCCATTGATTGTATTAAATTTCAATCTGGCGGCGATCCCTCGTTCATCGATAATTCCTGAATCCAATACCGCGATATTTATTCCGATCAATCCGTTAATTTCATCCAATTCGGTCAATATCATTGAATTGACACCCTGCGAAGCGAACAGATCACCTTCATCTATCCCCACAAATTCCATCGTCTCCGGATCATATTGAATGATGAACCTTGAACACAGCATTTCAGAAATGTTATTCCCGAAAATATAGTAATCGTACTCAGCGCCGTTATCCGAATCACATTGGATTAAAGTAATATCCGCTGATCCCGTCTTCGTTTCCGGCCAAGTAATAGACGCTAATTTGGAGGGATTGTTACTGTGCCACCAATTCCACATCTGGGTAAATACCATCAAATCCTCGAAGTCGAAAGTTGAATCAGGTTGAACCGACAGATCAGGGATAGACCCGGCGGCGGGAGCGAATTCAATAGCGGGGACTTGATCATACCATATAATCACTAATTCCGCCAGATCATCGAAATCGATATCATTATCCACATCGAAATCGCCGATGAAACCGAGCTTGATATCCAACTGTGTGGTCTGATTCATGATGATTTCAATATCTTCGGTGGTTCTACAGAAGAAATATCCCGGTTTGCAGGCGGTGACCGCATAAGAATCATCAGCCGGTTCCGCAATAGATATACGCCCGTTTTCATCGGTATAATACTCGGCAAGGAATATATTATCACGATATATTCTCACCAAGACGCTGTCGATGCCGCTGTCATCCCAAGCTGATAGATTCGCTTCCAACTGCCCGGAATACAAGATATTGAATGACCAGTCAAAGGAGCTGCCAGCGAGCGAATGCTGAGTCCCGTAATCGATATGATCCTTCGCCTGTAAAGATACATTCACAGTATCGCCGTCCGCGAAGGAAATCCCTGCAGTCGATGGCGAGAAGGTTAGTATTGAGTCGGTAATATTCCAGGAGAGAGCGGTATTAGAAACTGTATATGCGGTACCTTTGACCGTCAATTGAATCGAACCTGGCTCAATATAACTGTAAGTATCGTAAATCTTTACGGATATATCAGGCTGGGAAGATGAAACATTAGCTCCATCGGCGGGCTGAGGATTGGAAGCTACCGGCGGAGAAGTGTCAACCATGAAGGACCAGGACTGGGGATTCTGAAGATGATTGCCGAAAGTATCATCGGTGGAATCTATGGAAACGGCCACCTGCCCTTGACTGAAAGACAAACCGATATCCGCCGGATTGAAGGTCAAGATCGAATCAACGAAGGTTAAAGCCGGACTGGTGATATCATAAGTTGTGATTCCTACAGTTAATCTTATTGAGTTAGTGTCGATGCCGTTAGCATCTTTCAGTTTAAGACTTATATCCTGCTGTGAATTTGAGCTTATCTTTTGGCTCAAAGGATAATAGATTGAAACTACCGGTCCACCCATATTTATAGCGAACGACCAATTGTAATTCAATTGATGCTGAGTCCCGTAATCGATATGATCTTTCGCCTGTAAAGATACATTCACAGTTTCGCCGTCGGCGAAGGAGATCCCGGCGGTCAAAGGCGAAAAAGTCAACATTGAATCGGTTGCATTCCAGGCGAGGGCGGGATTAGAAATTGTAAATGCGGTACCTCCGACCGTCAATTGAATCGAATCCGGCTCAATATAACTGTAAGAATCGTAAATCTTAACGGATATATCCGGCTGGGAAGATGAAACATTAGCTCCATCGGCGGGCTGAGGATTGGAAGCTACCGGCGGAGAAGTGTCAACTATGAATGACCAGGACTGGGGATTCTGAAGATGATTGCCGAAAGTATCATCGGTGGAATCTATGGAAACGGCCGCCTGACCTTGACTGAAAGACAAACCGATATCCGCCGGATTGAAGGTCAAGATCGAATCTACGAAGGTTAAAGCCGGACTGGTGATATCATAAGTGGAATCCAATACCGTGAATCTTATCGATGAAGTATCGATGCCTCTTTCATCCTTAAGGTATAATTTTATAGTCTGTTGAGTATTAGAGGAATAGCTCTGATCTACGGGAAAGGATATTTCAGATAGAGGTCCGGTTATATCCCCGCCGTCCCCTATCAATGCGACTGTCAGCGAGTCATCATTCTTAGCGTTGGAGATGATGGTGAGAGTTTCATTGAAGAGTCCGTCTCTCCCCGGTTTAAAGGTGACAGTTATAGTCAGGCTGTCCCCCGCTTCAACTGCATTAATAGATGGATTGAAATCGGTATAGAAGGAAGAATCTGAAGTTAGTATCTGCGAAATCACCAAAGCTGTATCGCCGGAGGCGTTATATATGGACAGACCGCGTTGAGACTGGCTGCCTACGCCGATGAAACCGAAATTGAGGGAATCGGAGGAGGCCGATATAATAGCGCCGGTCGGAATAAAATAATAAGCGCCGATATCGGCTATAGTTCCATCCGGATCAAGCGGGCTTGTCGGATCCCCGGCGTCGATGCAGGAGGAATTAGCGGTGAGATGGTAATCACCACCGGCGGCGTTGACAAACAGCGGATCTTCAAAAATGTTCATCCACAAATCGCAGGAATCGCCGTTTATGTTGGTGTTTACAATCATTCCTACCCATTGAGGAGGGTTGTAAATATTGCCGTTTTGATTGTTATAAAAATCGCTGTAGGTTATGGTGGGATTGGCGGAACTGTATAAAAAAACACCATAATTCCCATAATTGCCTTCCACGATGGTATTTAAGATAGCCGGGCTGGAATAACTGCAGTAAATCCCGCCGCCGCTGTAATTATAAGCCGCGTTGCCGCTGATTGTGCAGTTAGTAATCACCGGGCTGGAATTAGAGCAGTAAATCCCGCCGCCGGTTGCGCCGTAAGCCGTGTTGCCGCTGATGGTGCAGTTAGTAATCACCGGGCTGGAATTAGTACAGTAAATCCCGCCGCCCCTACTGCTGTTGTAAGCTGTGTTGCCACTGATGGTGCAGTTAGTAATCGCCGGGCTGGAATAATAGCACCGAATCCCGCCGCCGCCACTGCTGGTGTAACCATTGTAGATTTTAAAGCCAGACAGAACTGATGTCGTATCTTCACCATAATAGAAGTAAAAACCTCTATAGCCATTCTGAAGGTCGATTATACAGTCTTCCGGTCCGTTCTCCGACATGACCACAATGGCTTTATCATTGAAATTAATTTCTCTGTTCCCGGAACCGGTGTAAGTGCCGTCAGCCACTAACACGGTATCGCCGTCGGAGGCGGCGTTGATTCCCGCCTGGATGGTGGAATACTGGCTGGGGACATGTCTGGTGTCCGCCGAAGCGGCGGAATATAGCAGAATACAAGACAGATATATGCAAAAAAACTTTTTCATTTTTCATCTCTGGTTTTAATTAATTTCCACTCTTGAACTGACTAAGCTATTGAAATTTATAGCGTTATTATCGCTGTCCCGCATCTGACAGGCTCCGCCCGGGCTGAAATTGACATAACTTGCGCCCGGTTCCACCGCTTGAAAAGTGATACGGGCTAAAGCGCCGCTGCCGCTTGCCCCGGGCGGATTCCCGCCTAAACGGCTGGCGTTGATTTCCAGCCAGCCTAATGCGTTGGCGAGGCCGGTTGAGCCGGTGATGAATGCGGTGCCGTCAGGCGCATTTGAATTCAAAAATGTCCCTTCTTCGATATCCGAGATGTATATCATGCCGGGAGTGAAAATGATTTTTATATATACTCCCATCAAATCGGTCACTTCTTCCGCCATGACTTCTATGGTGAAAAAATTCCCCGTCACAACCGTATTCAACTGTTTATTCATGACAAAGGCAGGTCCTGAAATTGCGTTGACAGTGAATGAGCGGGCGGTGGATGTGTCCTGCGGATCGCCGTTGATGTATTTCTCCTTCACTTGAAATATATATTGTTCTTCATCCAGATAGTCATAGCTGACTGAGGTGATGGTGTTATAGTTCGACCAATCGGCATCGAATCCTACTAATTTATATGAGAATGAACTTGCGGGAAGCCTGCCCTGCCAGGTGAAGGTTACGCTGTTAGTGGATATTGTTGAGCCATCCAATGGTCCGGACTTAATTTCCGCAAAGGGATCTTGATAATTTGGATTTCCAGGGTCATTGGGATTATCCCTCGGCGGCATGACGGGAGTTTCCATCTCGCAGGAGGAAATTATCAAAATTAATGAAAATAATATGATAAGAGCGATAATCGTGTTTTGTTTCATCACAGCCTCCTATAATCCGATAATTAAACTTAGTTGAGCGCCGTTAGCATCGGTCTTGATGTATGGTATCAAGCGGGGCGCCATCCCGTATTGCCCGACTCTTACAGCGGGTTTGCGTCCTCCGCCGAAAATCCAGGCGTCGATCAACTGCACCGCATATACTCCCGCCGCCGCCGACATGAACATCATTGCGTCTTCTTCGTATTTTTTCATATTGTCGATTTCAACCTGCATTTCGCTGTAATAGTGATTAATTTCATCGACCATCACTGCCGAGGAATAAGCGGATTGCGCTTCATCGAATTTATCCTGCGATTCCAAGTGATTGACGGTATTGACAGCGGACAGAGCGGCTGAGCCTGCGAACGCTCCCAGATACACCAGCCCTCTGAATGTCTGTCCGGAGACGAACTGTCCTCCCCCGGGCAGGACGAAAGCGGTTATCCGAGCCATTCGGCGCCGCTTTATCCATCTATCTGTCCCTGTTGAAGATAGTTCCTTAATAAAGTTGGTTGTTTGTCGATTTCTGATAGTAACTTCGCCAAGCAGGACATCGCAGCCTTTCTTAGCTATTTTAATCCTGTAAGACCCGGTGGGTATTTCGGTTATAATATAGGGCGTTTTACACTTAAAATCATCGTTGAGAAACACATCTGCGCCCTGCGGAGTGGTGCTCACATTCAGATTACCGCTTTCGCGTTTGAGGGTGGGTTTGATCGATTCACGCCCGCCTAAGAGCAGCATCAGATTAGTCACATACGGTTCGTATGATTCCTTCTCTATCTTCACGGAATAATCGCCCGGGGCGATTTTTAAATCAATAACCGGTGTGTTCAGTATCCGGTCTGAGGTTCCGGACAAGGTAACTCTTGCATCGGATGGTGTGCTTTCTATCGACAGGAGGGCGAAATTAGGATTCAATTTGATATGTTTGACCGCGTCTTCGCCGTCGGAAATGATTATCCGTTCCTGATAATCAGAATACTGTTCTGATGAGAGTTTCATCAGGTGACCGCCGGAAAGGATTTTTTTCTTTTGCAGAGGTGTGTTCCCGGCGTCTTGTTCATCGATATAAATTTTCGCGCCGGCAGGTTCGGAAGTGACGGTCAATAAACCGAATTGGGGATTCAATGTAAATTCCTGAATAAATCTGCCGCCGGGCTCCAAATCGAATTCACCGGTCACCTCATAATAATCCGGTTTGAATAATCTTAAATTATATTTACCGGCGTCGTATTTATCCCTTTTGAAGGGAGTAGTCCCCGCCTGATTATCGTTGAGATAGACTAAAGCTTCTGACGGTTTAGAGGTTATTTCCAATCTGCCGGAATTAGGAACGAGTTTAAAATGCACATCTGCGTAGGACCGCGGCGCGACCTCCACCACTTTGCGCTGGGGAAGATACAACGGCATAGACACTTCAATTTCATAAGTTCCCGGCGGGATAGTATTCAAAGTCAATTCCGTTCTGCTCTGTTCCACCTGGTTCATATATACGATAGCTCCACTGGGTTCGGAAGTAATAATTAATCCGCCGGGTTCTTCGATGACAGAGGGTCCTCCGACTCCGGCGGTGAATTCAACTTCAGCTTCGCTCCGTTCACCTTCTTTCAGGTCGAAGCTCTGTTCCCAGATTAGTCCGCCGTTGTTGAGTTTAATAGTATGCGCGCCGGCGGAAGGTCTCAGTTTAACAGAACCGCTTTTGAAATCGAGATTCAACACTTTCCCGTCGATACTGCCGAGGATTCTTTCGCCGGGTGAAGCCGGATTATACAGCAGAATGATTTCCGGGCGGTTCTCCATAGTGATTTGGTCGTAACCCTTCTTCGGAGTGACCCGCAGTTTCCAAGCCTGCCGCGGCTGAAAATTGTGACGGAGGTCGGAAATAGGCAGATACCCTTCTGCACGGATAGATATCAACTGGACTCCGGTATTAACCTGCGCCTGCCATACGCCCGGTTCAACTTCTTTAAAAGTGCCGGGAATTACCCCCTTATTACTGCTGAAAATGATGCTGGGGATGGAACTTTCAATGATCAGCACGGAGCGGTCGGCTCGATCCAGGATTATGTGTCCGGCGGGGAGTTCTTCATACTCCATCTCCTTCAATTCCTGTGCCGGGAGTTCAATGACTGCGGCGAAAAGGAAAATAATGAAAGCGGATGCCGCAATATTTAAAATCTTCAAAAGATTCGCCTCTCTCCAAAATGACAATGTTTTTCTGCGGTTAAGACATTTGAAATGTTAATTAAATCATCGAATTTGAATTTCTACCTTTTTGCCTTCAGGATTATCCGGTTTGGCGAACAGATCATACAGATTATCGGTGCGGATATAAGAAATAAATGTAAC
>JADHWD010000126.1 GCA_016783645.1 bacterium | reverse complement strand
GGATATCCTTCTAATATCCATTCGATTGTCGCATCTTCAGATAAATAGCGGATGATCATTTCCACGGTTATCCTCGTCCCTTTGATGACCGGCTTTCCCAGCATGATTTTGGGATTGGTTGTTATTCTGTCCCGGTAGTTCATTGTTTATTCCCCCTTAAAACAATTTTTAAAAATCTCTAATTCTTATTTTGTAAGCAGTTATAACAGCAAACTTGTTCTGTAATTTGCTTCCATATTGCTGAAGCACAGACAAAAGGTTGTTAATAATTTTATCTTTATCAGAATACTTGATTCTAAGGAGAATGATACCTTTTGATTTAACTCTGAAATGAAAAGTCCATTTACCAAAATCATTATCTTCAGTGATTATCAAAGAATCAGTTTCTTTGGCTAAATCAATTATCTGCTGGTCGGATAAACCAGGAAACTGTTCCTTAATCGAAACAACAGAATATCCACTTGTTCGCAAAGCGTTGATTACGCTTCCGCCAATATTCTCATCCGCAATAATATTAAGCTTCAATATATTCCTCATTTGCAAGAACATCCGCCGCATAAGCCAGCGCAGCCAGAATATCCTCACGAGAAATATGAGAAAATTCCTGCATGAATTCTTCCATAGTCATTTCTTCGGAAAGTTTCCTAATAATGAATTCCACCGTTATCCGCGTCCCCTTGATAACCGGTTTTCCCAGCATAATATCAGGATTTGCGGTTATTCTTTCTCTGTAATCCATATTAATACCACTTGTTAGAAACTGTTAGGATTTTACATGCTGTCGACTCCTTGCAGTCGACAGCAGCATAGCCATCTGCTTAATCAGTTGAATCTGCTGTGAATCATTACCCGCTTGTCCGGAATCTAACACTCTGTTTTTATTAGAATCCTGAAGTGTCTATTAGTCGGCAGAATCACGGGAATGACGATTTCGAGTGTACACCAACCTTAAAATACAATATAGTTAAGAGTTACATTTATACGCTGGTGATTCAGCAAGCTATAAATTAATAATGTCATCCCAGTTAAGGCTGCTTTATTTTCAATCTGTTTAACCTTGATAAAAAATCTTCATATTCAATTAATTTTATTTCAAATAGACTCTTATTTTGACTTAACAAAACATCTTTCACTATTTTCAACATCGCATCTTGATATAATTCGATATCAGATAGACTTACAGAAGCAGGGGCTTTATCATAATCAACTTCAATCTTCCATAATTTATCCATCTGTTCATTCCCGATGAGTAAATGCTTACGGTAAATAATATGGACAGCTTTCTTATTAGTATGATAGCCGATATAGTAATGATATTCCCTTCTAAGAGCTTTTATGCTCTGATCTATGAAATATTTGTTTTTTTCGGGATTATTTCTTCTACTGCATCCAAGAATATAGGCAATTACATCGCTTATAGTATGGTCATTGCTGCTGATAAGTGTAAATTCGCCTTTTTCTAATGTTTTTTCGATTCCCTCCATCAAATTCACCGCAATTTGAGAAATCCGATACCCTCCTGCACCACATAGACAAACATGCCCTAAAAACCGGCTTACATCATTAAAATTTATTTCTATAGTCTCTTGGCCAGCGGGGTAACTTCCTGCCAGAACTCCGTGATGATAGTGAAAAAGGATAGGGGGAATATCATAAATGAAATCGTATTTTTTATTCCAATTCGTTTCACCTTCAGCCTTTTGATAACTAAAAGTTGAAATAAAAAACAACAGCAGACTACAGATAATAGTATTGAGAATTCTCATAATCCTATTCAATTTTTGGTATCCACTAAAACACTATCTCCACTCCAATGCCTTATGTTGGAGTTCGACTGAAGTGCGCTTATCTTGAAAATAGCTGTTAGTAATTCTCTCTGCTTATGTCATTTCCGCGCACTAGTCTGTCCGATATTAGAAAAATTTAATTATATGATGTGTCGCAGAGTGCGGGGACTCTGTTGCACAGATAAATTTTACAGAGAGATTGCTTCAAGGCTTTCAGCCATTCGCAATGACATTTTCGGATAGACAGTGATGCGGTTACGCCACCGCTAATTCCTGCTTAGCGGAGACGAACATCTTGTTAAATTCTTCGACCGCGGCGCGCATTTTAGCTTCCAGTTCATCGGATATCTTCTTCTGTTCGCGGATTTCCTTGAGTATTTCGGGATGCGAATTATCCATGAACGCAAGGTATTCACCTTCCCACTTGGCGATGGATTTTGTGGGAATTTTATCCAGATATCCGCGGACGCCAGGGAAAATTAACGCCACCTGCTTCTCCATGGACATGGGCACATACTGCTTCTGTTTGAGGATTTCCACTAATTTTTCGCCGCGGGTGAGCTGGCGCTGGGTGGCTTTATCCAGTTCGGAGCCGAATTGGGCGAATGCCTGCAGTTCGCGGTACTGCGCCAATTCAAGCCGCAGTCTGCCCGCCACCTGCTTCATGGCTTTAACCTGCGCGTTGCCTCCCACACGAGAGACGGAGATACCGACATTGATGGCGGGTCTGACGCCGCCATAAAATAGGTCGCTCTCCAGGAATATCTGCCCGTCAGTAATGGAAATCACATTAGTGGGGATGTAAGCTGACACATCGCCCGCCTGAGTTTCGATGATGGGCAAAGCGGTCAGAGAGCCGCCGCCGAGTTCATCGTTCAGCTTCGATGCGCGTTCCAGCAGCCTGGCGTGCAGGTAAAAAATGTCGCCCGGATAGGCTTCGCGTCCGGGAGGCCTTCTTAACAGCAGTGAAAGCTGCCGGTAAGCCCAAGCATGTTTAGTCAAGTCATCGTAAATAAGCAGAGAGTGCATACCGTTGTCGCGGAAGTATTCACCCATAGCGCAGCCGGAATAGGGGGCGATGAATTGAATAGGAGCGGCTTGTTCGGCGGTGGAGGCGATGACAGTGGTGTATTCCATAGCGCCGGCATCCTCTAAAACCTTAACCACCTTGGCGATAGTGGAACCTTTTTGTCCGATAGCGACATAGATGCAGTGTACGCCCTGCCCCTTCTGGTTGATGATGGTATCGACGGCGATGGCGGTTTTACCTGTTTGACGGTCGCCGATGATGAGTTCGCGCTGGCCGCGTCCGATGGGGATCATGGAGTCGATAGCTTTAAGACCGGTCTGTAAGGGTTCTTTTACCGGCTGGCGCTGAATGACGCCGAGCGCTTTCCTCTCCACCGGGACATAGATGTCGGTTTTAATAGGTCCTTTGCCGTCCACCGGTAGTCCTAAAGGTGTGATAACGCGTCCGGCGATGGCTTCACCGGAGGGCACCTGCACAATCCGCCCGGTTCGTTTGACCGTATCGCCTTCTTTAATCTTTTCGACTTGGCCGAAGAGGGCGCATCCGACATTATCTTCTTCCAGGTTAAGGGTCATTCCCATCACATCGTGGGGGAAATCCACTAATTCGCCAGCCATAACTTTATCCAATCCATAGACGCGGGCGATGCCGTCGCCGACTTGGATGACTTCGCCGATTTGGTCAACCTCAACTTTCCCTTCAAAGCCGGCGATTTGTTTTTTCAGTATAGATACTATTTCTTCAGGTCTTATTTCCATTGAATCTCCTTGTTAACCCTTGACAAGCCGGCGGCCTAATTCCTCCAGCTTGCGTTTGATGGTGCCATCAATCATGGTATGGCCAATCTTGAGTTTGAATCCCCCCAAAATAGCGGGATCGATTTCTTCTTTAAGAATGATCTCTTTATCGGTCCCGGCGAGCAGTTTGGCTTTTAAAGCTTTCTTGATATCGTCGGGGAGGGGAACAACCGTAGTCACCTGGACTTCTTCCCGCTTGCGGCGCAGTTCCAGCATTTTGCGGAATTGCGTTCCCACATGGGGCAGTATATAATGACGCTCCTTCTCCATCACCAGTTTGACAAAATTCACCAGATAGTGACTGAGTCCTTTAGTTAAAGTATCAGCCAAAGTTAGTTTTTCCTTCCAGTCAACCTGGGGGCTGGTGAGGAATCCGGCGAGCTGCGGGAGATTGTCGAATGTTTGATCGATTCGTTTCAATCCCGCTTCCACCGCTTTGAGAGCGTTATTAGCCTCGGCGGTTTCGAAGAGAGCCCGGGTGTATTTTTCGAGTAATATATCCTCTTTCACTTGACCTCTTCTATGGTCTTACGGATTAAATCCAGATGTTCTTCGGGTGATAATTTTTTACCGATAATCTGCGCGGCGGCGGCGATAACGAGTCCTGACAATTCGGCGCGTAAAGCCTGAGCGGTTTTTTCGCGTTCGAGCTGGATTTCAGCTTTGGCGCGTTCGACCATCAGTGCGCTGTCTTTGCGGGCGTTTTCGATGGTCTCTTCCCGCACACTTTCGGCGGCTTGACGGGACATGGCGATGATTTCGTAGGCCTCTTTGCGGGCTTCCTGCAAACGCTTCTCCAGATCTACGGTGATTTTCTCCGCTTTCTCCCGTTCCGAGCGGGCGTTGTCGAGATCTCCGCGGATCTTGTTTTCACGAGCTTCAAGCATCGCTAAAATGGGTTTCCAAGCGACAACTCTGAGCACGATCACCAGCACCAGGAAGGTGATAATGGTCCAAATCATCAACCCGGGATGCAGCTGTAACAGCATAGAATTACCTTCTGATTATCCCTTTGAAAGGGATTATGTGTACCGATTCGATGATTATTTCAGGGAATAATCCCCTTTCAGCCGATTATTTACCGCTGAGCATGAAGCATATAACCGCGCAGAAGAGTGCGATACCTTCGATGAGGGCGGCGGCGATGATCATGGCGGTTTGAATTTTTGCGGTGGCTTCCGGCTGGCGGGCGATGCCTTCCATAGCGGATGACGCGATTTTACCGATGCCTACACCGGCGCCAAAAGTCACCAAACCGGCGCCAAATCCGGCGGATAAAAGAGCGAAAGCAGCATTAGTGATGCCTTGTTCCATTTAAATGACTCCTTGAAGTTTAAAGTAATCTATTTCTAATTTTATTTCTTATTATCTTCTCGAAATCGCTGGCGGATAGTGGACATTTTATTAAATCGATGAAATCATCCCAGCATAGTTTCGACTGCTTCACAATATTTTTTAAAGTATTTAATTTGAGATCGCCTCTACCTTTGGGATAAGTAATCCTAAGAATAAATTTTCCGTCAATAAAGTATTTGACATTATTCTCTTTTCCAGCTTTGGGTTTTAAACCCAGTTTGTTTTCAATCGCATTCCCTACTTCTTGTTTCTTAATACCCATGAATTAATATTCTTCAACGCAAGAATTTAGCAATCTTTTCCAGGATAATGGATTCCGCCCTAATTGCTCATCTGGAGTGTTTTTGAGATGCTCATATAAATCCTCTATTTCAATCCTCAAGCCGTCAATAGCTTCATATTCGGTTTCGGCTTCCGCCCAGGATTCTGTATCAGTATGTTCAGCGATGATCCCGTCCGGATAAATTTCAAGGTTAATATATAATGGGTCTTTCAGTTTATAATTGATTAATCTTTGAATCACCATCACTTTGGTGTAAGTCGGATTCTCTATCAGCGATTGTATTTCTTTCGCTTCCATATATTACCTGTATTAAATCTGTGCTTAATTCACGCCTTTACAAATTTAGAAATGTTCGAATTTCGATTCGACTAAAGCATATAATAACAATTTTTTCCATCTTTGAATACGAGGGCAAAGTTCTTCATCCGGAGTATTAATCAAATATTTAAACAAATCCTCAAGTTCATTTTTTAATCCTTCGATCGCTTCAAATTCAATCTTGCCGGAAGCGTATGATTCAGTGTCATAGTGCCAAGCTATGATCTCATCGTCATAGTACTCCAGAGAAATATAAAACGATTCTCTGAGTCTGAATGATATCAAACTGTTGATTGTTATTATCTTAGTACTTGATGGTTTAATATCTAATTCGTCAACATCGGTCATTTTAATTCTCCGAATTATATATTTCAATGCGCATGCTGCGATAAGCTGATAAACAGCGAGGTCAGCAGGGTGAAGATGAACGCCTGGATGAAAGCCACTAAATTTCCATTTATCATTTATAAATTAAGGATAATATCTTTGAATGAAGATGGCGGGGTCAGGGACGACCCCGCCTACCTTAGTCTCGTAGTCCGGGTCGTCCCTGACCCGGACATACATAATCCTGAAATTCAGAAAGCTAAACTGTTACACAATAAGTTATTTTGCGGACATTGGACATTTGACTAAATCGATAAAATCGTCCCAGTTCAATTCAAATTGCCTGCGTATAATTTTCAGAGTTTTTGGATGAATGTCGCCTCTGCCTTTAGGATATGTGAATCGCAGGATTTTCTTATTGTCTATCGTATACCAAACATGGTTTTCCTTGCTTCTGCGCGGCTTAAGCTCGAGTTTCTTTTCAATTACATGTCTTATTTCTTGTTTTTTAATGTTCATTTCATTCTGAAATTATAGAACAAAGAAATTTCTTCCACCGTAACGGTTTCTTCCCTAACTCTTCATCAGGCATATTCTTGAGGTCTCTATAAAGCGCTATAATCTCATTTCGTAAACCCTCTACCGCTTCAAATTCGGTTTCAGCTGAAGCGCAGGATTCGGTTTCAGAGTTTTGAGCGATTACTCCATCGGAATATTCCTCAAGTGTGAAATAAATCGGGCTATTCAACTTGAGGGGGTAAAGGCTTTGAATAACATCCACTTTTGTATAAAGTGGAATCTCTTCGATAATGGCTGTTTTGTCTTCCATGATTATACCCGAATTTTATAAATCTATTATCTAATGCGCATGCTGCGATAAGCTGATAAACAGCGAGGTCAGCAGGGTGAATATGAACGCCTGGATGAAAGCGATGAATATCTCCAGCAAACTTATCGCCACTGCTCCGAACAGCGGAAGTGGAATCAAAAAAACTTTAGCGATGAAAATTAATCCCAGCAGTGATAATATCACTGCATGTCCCGCAATCATGTTGGCGAAGAGCCGGATGCAGAGTGCGAAAGGTTTGGTGAATAAGCCGATGATCTCCACCGGAATCATGATTGGGACTACCAGAACCGGTATTCCTTTGGGAACAAGATTGGTGAAGTATTTGATCGGTCCTTGCGCGATCATCCCCTTGGCTTGAATCAAGATGAAGGAGCATAACGCCAAGGCGGCGGTCACCGACACATTGCCGGTGGCGGTCGATCCCCAGGGAATTAATCCCAGCATATTGCAGGTCAGGATGAAGAAAAACACTGTCAGCATATAAGGGAGGACCTTATTTCCTTCTTTTTTACCCAGAGAGTTATACACGATTTCATCGCGGACGAAGATAATCAGCATCTCCAGGAAATTAGCGAATCCGGAGTTGACCATCTTCCGCCGTCTGAAGGGCAGAGTGAATCCCAAAATCAATAATAATCCCGCCGCCCACATCATGATCACATGTTTGGTGATAGAGATATCTATCCCGAAAATTTCGATGTGGGGGAGAGGAAATTCCTTGAACAGGAATTCGAAGATGTTGGAGTCGAGGAGATGGTGCATGATGACTTCATTGGACATCCCCTCTTCAGCCGCATGAACCGCCGCTTCAGGACCAGTCGCTGCGCTGGCTAAAAACATTGTACCTCAAATAAAATTTACTTAGATAATAGCTGTTAGCTGTACCGTACTTTAAGATTAGTTCCGTGGCGTCATTGCGAAAGGCTGAAAGCCTTGAAGCAATCTCTCTAAAAAATGAAAACTATTGGAACTAACCTTAGGCGACAATACAGTTAGCTGTCAGCTGTTAGAAATGGTAGGGTGGGTTCTTAACCCACCATTTTATGCATTCCTACGCCGGAGCGTGGGAACGAGAAACAAGTTATGTGTCGACTGCGGAGAGTCGACACCACATATTATTCTATCTTCTCAGCGTATAATCAATCACTAAAGCGAATTCACAAGCCAGGTAAAATATCAAAATCGTCACAACGAAGGGCATAAGTTCCAAGGATGTGAATTCCCGCACAAAGTATATGGAAAAGATGACAGTGAAGATTCTAAAAAGTATTCCGCCGAGCATTATACCCAGTATGATGCGCGGATTCTGTCTTTCCGCCCACCTGATAAGCGCGTATCCCACTGCCCATAGACCGCCGCTAACTCCGACGCCGGCGATCTTTTCATTTGAAATTCCGGAACTGCCGCCGACGGTCAACAGAATCACAATCAATGCGGTTATAGGCAGGCTAAGCGGTAAAAGAACTTTAATGATCGGAATCCTCAGAATTCTGCTGTATCTGTGTCATTTCTTTTATGATATAATAGAATCCCGCCGCTCCTCCGAGAAACGCACCTATCAATGTGAGATAGGGTGAAGTGTTCCATTTACTGTCAAGATATTTGCCGCCGAACACTCCGGCGAGGATTACGGCGGCGAAAGTAATGCCTAAATGCGAATATCGGGCGGCTGTCTGGATACCTTTGGGGACTTTGCGGTTATTATCAGCCATATCTGCCCCCTATAGTAAGCTATTTAGAACTTTTTTTATCTTTTTCCAGCGGCGGTAATTGAATCTTCACCGAGGTTCCGCCATCATTCATCTCAGCGCTGCCATTGAATACCGCGCCTTCTTCGATGACTAATTTGACTGTCTTCAAATCGCCTTTAAGCTTGGAATTGGATTCTAAAATGACTTTACCGGACGCTTCAATCGAACCGGTGATTCTTCCGCCGATAATCACATTTTTCGCTTTAATATTCCCCTCCACCACACCGTTAGCGCCGATGGTGACGGTATCGGTTGAATCCAATTCTCCTTTCAGAACGCCATCGATGCGGACACCATGCTTGACAATCATTTTACCTTCAAAATGACTATTATGTCCGATGATGGTGGCAAGTTCGCCTTCGCCTGCCGAATTACGATTTTTGGCCATTTATTACCTTAATTCTGATTTTCTTGCTTTTTCTGGCAGAAAATCGTGTATCAAGATATTTTTTAAAAGTTTCGAGCTGCGAGTTTCGAGCTGCAAGTTTCGAGCTGCAAGTTTCGAGCTGCGAGTTTCGAGCTGCGAGTTTCGAGCTGCGAGTTTCGAGCTGCAAGTCAAAAACTGTCAGTTTCGGATTTCGAATTTCGAGCTTCGGATTTTGTACTTTTTGTTTTTACTAAA
>JADHWD010000125.1 GCA_016783645.1 bacterium | reverse complement strand
GCCGTGTCGTCATCAACATTGTAGGCGTTGGTCGGTAGAAGGATATAACCTTCATGGAATCCTTCGCCCGGCGGCTGGAAGGTGATGGTGATGGGATCGGAAGTTTCTCCCGGCGGCAGTGTCAAACCTGCCATACCGCTCAAGATGAAAGCGGGATTATCACTGATGACGCTGTCAACCTCCAGCGTGTCATTGCCCAAATTCTCAATGGTGAAATTTCGCGTTGGATAGGGCGCATTCGGCTCCCATAATCCAAAGTCAAGCGTATCCTCCGAAAGTGAAATGTAAGCCCCGGTTCCGGTCCCGCTCAAAACCGCGCTCAATAACACACCCTCAATCTCCACGAACAAGGTATCGGTGTATTGCATCGAACTATCGGGCGTGAAAGTTACTCCGATTTCCAAACTGTCCCCCGGAGGAATCACCGCACCAACGGCGGTGGAATCGAAACTGAAGACGGGGAGGGAATTGGAGATGGAGGTGATTTGGGCGGAAGAAATCGTGCTATTGAAAATAGTCAATATTTCTTCATTGTAAGAACCTATACCAGTATCGATAAAATTCAATTGACTTGGGTTGATAAAATATATGTAACTTTCCAATCTAATTAAATATACATCATAGCCACCAGCGCCATAGGAACCGGTATATCCGCCGATGATATATCCACCATCCGATGTCTCCTGAACGCTTTCGCCATATTCTCCTGCATCTCCACCGAAAGTTTGCTGCCATTGCAGATTTCCTGAATCGTCGGTCTTGATAAGATAGACATTACCAGGGCCAAATGACAATGTTAGACCTGCAAGGATATAACCACCGTCTAAAGTTTGTTGAACGCTGTGTCCCTCATCCGTACTGAATCCCCCAAAGGTTTGATTCCATTCCTCAATTCCAAACTGGTCGGTTTTTAATAGTAATACATCAACATCAGGTCCATAATTTATAAGTCCCGTAATTATATAGCCGCCATCCGATGTTTGATTGACACAGTGTCCTTCGTCCCAATTATCACCCACGCCAAATGTTTGACTCCATTCTTCATTTCCATTTCGATCAGTTTTTATAAGATAAACATCACAAGAATCACTTGAAGGATAAAATCTTGTATATCCGGTAATAATAAAACCATTATCATTAGTCTGGCGAACAAAATAACCCTTATCTTGATCGCTACACCCAAATGTTTGGTTCCACTGTTCATTTCCCATTACATCGGTTTTGATGATAAAAACATCTTCATCTCCTGCGCCATAAGATTTTGTATATCCTGCAATTATATATCCTCCATCGAATGTCTGTTGAACGCAGTAACCTTTATCTTCGCTTGCTCCTCCTAAAGTTTGGTCCCATTGCTGATTACCTGAAGCATCGGTTTTGATCAAATAAACATCAGGAATACCACCAAAAGAATAAGAATATCCGGCTATAATATAGCCACCATCCGATGTTTGCTGAACGCTTCTTCCCTGATCATTAGAACTACCGCCGAAGGTTTGATACCATTGCTGATTGCCTAAAGCGTCGGTCTTGATTAAATAAACATCAGCAGCGATACCAATACCTGTAGTTCCCGCGATTATATATCCGCCGTCCGATGTCTGCTGAACGCAGTAGCCGTAATCACTATCGCTCCCGCCGAAGGTTTTAGTCCACAGGGTATCCGGCTGGGCGGCGGCGGCGGCGCAGATGATTAAGACTGCGGTGATGGTGAAGATTGATTGTTTCATTTTTTTCCCTCCTTAGGGTTGTTTGAAAAAAGTGACTCCTGTGGTGTCGACTCTCTGTAGTCGACACCAATTATTTGATTATTAGAGACATGCTGTCGACTGCGGAGAGTCGACAGCACACGCGTGGCAGGAATATTCACTGGCTATTATGGCTATTAAGGCTATGAAATCCGAAATCCGAAACTATAATTAACCACGAATGAACACGAATTTTCCCGAATGTGCACGAATAAGATTCACAAGCTATGAAAGCTATTAAAGCTATGAAATACGAAACTCGAAATTCGAAATCCGAAACACCAATGACCAGTGACAAGTGACAACTGACTGTTTTCTATCTGCTTAATCTGCTTAATCTGCTGTGAATATTCTCTTCGTTTAATTCGTTGTGAATATTTTACCCGCCTGCCAGGTTACGGACTTGGTCCTTGAAATCTGACGGGAACAAGAGGTAATAGATTCACTGGTAATATTGGTAATGATGGTAATTATAGCTTTAATCGCTTTAATTGCTTGTGAATAATATTTAATCCTTAATATCCTGTATATCCTTGTTAGTTTTGATGATAATCCCCCTTAGTCCCCCTTTAAAAAAGGGGGAGCATGGATTTTCCCAGCTTTGAAAAGCTGGGCTATTGTGAATCTCTATCCGCTTAATCTGCTTAATCTGCTGTGAATCTTTATCCGCGTTCCGCGTTATATAGCCATAATAGCCTTAATCCGCCTCAGGCGGATAAATAGCCAGTGAATCTTAATCCGCGTTCGCCTACATTCCGGCGGCTTTCACCTCCGGCGGGACATCGTTTTCAAACTGCTTGAAATTGCTGCGGAATCGTTCGACTAATTCGTTAGCCTTAGCGTCGTAAGCGGCTTTGTCCTTCCAGGTATTGCGGGTATCGAGCACTTCGGAAGGGACATCGGGGCATTTCACCGGGGTCTTGAAACCGAATACCGGATTATCGATGAATTCCACATTATCTAACTTCCCTTCGATCGCCGCATTGAGCATCGCCCGGGTATAGGCGATTTTCATCCTCGAACCCACGCCTACGGGGCCTCCGGTCCATCCGGTGTTCACCAGCCACACATTGACTTTGTGTTTGTTGATTTTTTCGCCCAAAAGCCCGCTGTAGATAGTGGGCGGCAGCGCCATGAAAGGGGCTCCGAAGCAGGCGCTGAAAGTGGCTTTCGGCTGTCTGCCTATACCGGCTTCAGTGCCCGCCACTTTGGCGGTGTAGCCGGACAGGAAGTGGTAGCGCGCCTGTTCGGGCGTCAATTTGGCGATGGGCGGCATCACCCCAAATGCGTCGGCGGTCAACATGATGATATTTTGGGGATGTCCGCCCAAGCCATCGCGGATGGAATTGGCGATATGGGTGATGGGATAAGCGGCGCGGGTGTTCTCCGTCAAACTGTCGTCATTCAAGTCCACCCGCCGGCTGTTGATATCGAATCCCACATTTTCCATGATAGTGCCGAATCTGCGGGTAGTTTCGTAGATATCGGGCTCAGCTTCCGGGTCGAGTTTTATCACTTTAGCGTAGCATCCGCCTTCAAAGTTGAACACGCCTTTGTCCGACCAGCCGTGTTCGTCATCGCCGATCAACGCGCGGCCGGGGTCGGCTGATAGTGTGGTCTTGCCTGTTCCCGATAATCCGAAGAATATAGCGACATCGCCGGAGGGTCCCACATTGGCGCTGCAGTGCATAGTCATCACCTTCTTCTGCGGCAGGAGGAAGTTTAAAATTGTAAAAACCGATTTTTTGATTTCCCCGGCGTAAGCGGAGCCGCCGATAATCACAAGCTTTGCGCCGAAATTGACGATGATGAATGCTTCGCTGTTAGTGCCGTCCAATTCCGGCACCGCTTGGAAATGGGGAACATTAATCACGGTGAATTCCGGAATATGCTGCTGCCGTTCGCCGGGATCATGCATCTGGCGGAACATATTGCGGGCGAATAATGAGTGCCAGGCGGTTTCGGTGATCACCCTAATGGGCAGGCGGTATTTCCGGTCAGCTCCGGCGTGGCAGTCCTGCACATACACTTCCCGCCCCTGCAAGTAAGCCTGCAGGCGGTGGAAGAGCGCCTTGAACTGCGCTTCTTCAAAGGAGCGGTTGACATCGCTCCACCACACCTTATCGGCGCTGCTGGATTCCTTCACAATGAACTTGTCATTTGGACTGCGGCCGGTATGCGAACCAGTGCGCACCACTACCGGCCCTAAATGGGCGATGAAGCCTTCACGCCGCTTGATAATCTCCTCATACAACATAGGAGTGTTCAGATTCCAATGAACCTGGCAAAGATTCTTCAGGCCGTGAGCGTCAAGCCCGACGCGGGGATTTGCGGTTTCCATAATTACCTCATATAATTTATTTAGGTTAGTTTCAAATTATTTAAATATTTAAAATATAGGGAATTTATAGTAAATTGTCAAAAGTTTTACAGGGAGAGAAGTTTAGAAATGGTGATTGATGTAAAAAAAGGATTGCATATGTAATGCAATCCTTTTTAAGCGTGAGGGTGGAAGGACTCGAACCTTCGACCATCGCCTTAAAAGGGCGGTGCTCTACCGCCTGAGCTACACCCCCAATATTCCTGACTAAAAAAAATTACAAACAATAAATTTACAAAATTATTTTTTCAAAATCAAGAATCAATCATAATCAGACTCTTCCGTTCATAGCCCACTGAAACCATTCCTATCTTAACTCCGGTGAATTCTTCTATGAAATCCAGATAATTCAGAGCGTTTGGCGGCAATTGATTCACTTTCCGCGCATCCTTGATGCTCCGTTTCCAGCCGGGAAACTCTCTATATATGGGTTCAGCTTGAACGAATAGAGCCGGATCCGCCGGAATCTCATGAATAATCTCTCCTTTGATCTTATAAGCCACTGCGGCTTTTATCACATCCAGATCGTCGAGCACATCTAATTTAGTCACCGCCCAGCGGTTCACTCCGTTCACCCTGGCGGCGTAGCGGGCGATTAATCCGTCAAACCATCCGCATCTGCGGGGTCTGCCGGTCGTGGCGCCGTATTCGCCGCCAACTTTACGGATGATTTCGCCTAGAGAATCCGCCAATTCAGTGGGGAAAGGACCTTCTCCCACCCTGGTGGTATAAGCTTTTATTACGCATACCACCCGGTCGATAGTGTTAGCTCCCAGTCCCAGATTCACCGCCGCCGCTCCCGCCACCGTATTAGTAGCTGTGACAAAAGGATATGTACCCAGTCCCAAATCCAGCATTGTCCCTTGACCGCCTTCAGCCATTATATTCTTGTTCGCACGGAGGTATTGATACAGGGTAAGACTAACATCGTCCAGATAGGGCTCTAATTTGAGGCATTTTTCGATATAATTTTCATCGATATCGAACTTCTCGCCGTTTTTTACCGCCTTCAGAAAACCACTGATGTTGTGACCTACTCTCGTTGTCCGGTCGGCGAAAGCAGGTCCTATCCCCCTGAGCGTTGTGCCGATCTTTTTATCGCCTAAGGCTTTCTCATGCTCCTGATCGCGCTTGATATGCGCCGGTAAAATGAGATGGCAGCGCGGATCAATCAACAATCTACCGGTTAGATCGATCCCCCGCGATTTGAGCGTCTCAATTTCATATAGTAATATTATCGGATCAATTAAAACTCCGAGTCCGATACAACATAATGTATTAGGATTAAGAACACCCATAGGAACAAGATGAAGCACGAACTTTTCTTCACCGATATAGACAGTATGCCCGGCGTTAGGGCCTCCTTGAAATCTCGCCACCGCCCAGGCGTCTCTTGCTAAAGCGTCAACTATCCGGCCTTTTCCTTCATCACCCCATTGCCCGCCTACTACCACTGTGAACGGCATTATTTGAACCTTTTTTTATTCAATGTCTTACCTGACTTATGGGTAAAAACCTATATATGGTGGTGTCGAGTCTCCGCACTCGACACATAACTTAATTAATAATATGATGCTGTCGACTGCGGAGAGTCGACAGCGCTCGATAGGGACTTTTTACACAAGAATCTTACCTTATTGACCGAAAAAAAGGACGGGCTATAAAACCCGCCCCGTGGTAAATTCTCCTATATGTCATCATCTGCGCTTCTTTTTCAACGCTTCACGCTTTCCCCACTCTAATAAAATCGGCGAAGCGATGTAAATCGAAGAATAAGTGCCGATAAAGATTCCGACTAATAACGCGAAGGAAAAATCATGAATCACCTGCCCGCCGAACAAGAATAACACCAGCACCACAAAAAAAGTAGTCCCGGAGGTGATGATAGTACGGGCAAGCGTCTGATTTATAGAAACATTGATGACTTTTGCCAGGTTAAGACCGCTCATCTTCTTCAGATTCTCCCTAATCCGGTCGAAAACCACAATAGTATCATTCAACGAATATCCCACTACAGTGAGGAGCGCTGCCACCACCGCCAAAGATATCTCTAAGTTAAACAGAGAGAATACCCCGATGATGATCAGCACATCATGGAACAGCGCCGCCACTGCGCCCACTCCGAAACGGAATTCAAACCGCCATGACAGATAAATAAGAATTAGCACTAATGTGATGAGAACCGCCATTACAGCTTTCACTCGGAGTTCACCGCCGATTTTTGGTCCTACCTTGTCAACCGAACGAATCTCGAAAGGATTATCCGGGAAATAACTGTGCAAAGCCTCCTCAACTGTGTTCTGTGCATTCGCTCCGGCGGCTTCCTGTTTCACGCGTATCAGGATTTCCGATTCGCCGCCGAATTCATGAATATATTTTACTTCGCTGGAACCCAGGTCATAACTACTCACAGCCCGCCTGACTTCGCTCTCGGATACCTCATGCTGAAATTTCACTCGCAGTGAAGTGCCCCCGGTGAAATCAATTGAAAGGAGAGGACCTCCGTGAAAAGTCAGAGAAATAATCCCGATTAAAATCAATGCGCCGGAGAAGATGAACGCTATCCGGCGCTTCCCCTGAAAATCGATATTTGTATTTCTTAAAAACTGCATATTCTTGTATTTATTAAAGTAAGTGTTTTAACTAAATTATATTTTTAGAGTTTTCAATTGGTACTTATATGTAATATAGTCGAATATCGATCTGGTCACCACAATCGCAGTAAACATTGACGCTATGATGCCTATCATAAGGGTCAAAGCGAAACCTTTCAAGGGGCCCGTTCCAAACTGGAATAATACCACCGCTGAAATTAAAGTAGTCACATTAGCGTCGAGAATGGTGACGATAGCCCGGCTGTAACCGGCTTCGATGGAAGCCCGGATAGTTTTCCCGGAACGCAGTTCTTCCCGGATGCGTTCGTATATAAGCACATTTGCGTCAACCGCCATACCGATAGTGAGAATTATTCCTGCTATACCCGGTAGTGTTAATGTGCCGCTGAATCCCGCAAGAACCGACATGACAAACAACATATTCAACACTAAAGCCGCGAACGCTATCATACCCGCCACCCGGTAATAAACAACAATGAATAACGCCACTAATATCAATCCGGCGGCAGCGCTTACGGAACCCTTCGCCAGTGAATCCCGTCCTAATGACGGTCCTATGGTTCTTTCTTGAATGATTTCCACCGGGGCAGGCAGAGCTCCGGCTCTCAGTATAATCGCTAAATCTCTGGCTTCAGCCATATCCATCGAACCTTCAATTATTGCGCTGCCATCTCGTATCTTGGTCTTTATACGCGGCGCCATATGCACTTTATTATCCAGAACAATCGATAGAAATTTTCCTTCGTTTGCTCCGGTCACCCTGGCGAAGATTCTGGAACCCTCACGGTTCATCTGAAGTGATACAATCGGCTGGCCGGCCGCGCCCGGAGTATCTCCGGAACCGATTATCACTCCGGCGTCCCGCAGGGCGGAACCGGTTAATTCAGCTTCTTTTTTTAATAAATAAAGCTTATAATAATTGTTGCCGTCCGGCGCCGAATAAGCTTCGTTCGACCATAAAAATTCATACTCGGGAGGTATCAACGCTAATATATCAGGACGGTGCAGAATTCGATTGACAGAGATATAATTCTGTTCTGGCACACCGATATTATTTTCATAATTGCGCAGTAGAGACAAGAAAGGATTTTCAGCCATCATATCGCTGTCCACCAGCAGTGATGTATCACCTGGAACAGTTTCACCGGTTTCACCAAATAGTTCTTCGGCGGTCACCGCTTTGTCCTTCGCTTCCCGTAAAGGTTCAGGTATGGTGTCTTCCTCCGCAGGCTGTTTTAAAGAATCCTGATTTTCGCTGATCGCTGAAGAATCAAGCGCTGATTCGGATAGTTTTTCAATGAAACCGCTTTCCTCTCTAGGGAGTCCTTTCTTTAATTGCACATCAATCGCGACAAGGACTTTTTGAGTGCGGTCCGGTTCAGCCAGCAGTTTGAATTCGAGGAGGGCGGTTTTTCCAATAAGAGTTCGTGCGCGGGCCGGATCCTGCACACCGGGCAGTTCCACCACTATCCGCCTGCCGCCCTGCTTAGTGATCGTCGGCTCGGACACACCGAATTGGTCGATGCGGTTGCGCAGAATTTCTAGTGAGCGGTTTATCGCATCTTCCGCTTCATGTTTAATCTGATTGAGAATGTCGCCGCGGGAATCACGCAAATCACCGAAATAACGGTTCAGAGGAATCTCACGCTCGTCGAATACATTAGTCAATTCCGAATAGAAGTCAGCATCCGGATTCTGCATTTTATCGGATAATTCGGATAAAACCTCATCGAATAATTCATCTTTATCCCGCGCCAAATTCTCAATCATCTTAACTAAATCCACTTCCAGAACAATATACATTCCGCCTCGTAAATCCAAGCCCAGTTTTATCGATTTACCCCTAGTTTTGACAAGTTTTTCATTTAAATCTGTCTGTAGATAGTCCACTAATTCTATGGATTTTTCAAGTGTATCCGGCGGAAGATTCAACGAATAGAGCATGGAAAGAATGTTAGTGTCTTCCCGGTATATCTCATAGTACAATTCGGATAATTCGATTCCGGTTAATCCTGCCAGTTCCTGTATTTTCACCCTTTCCAGATCTTCCAGCTTATTGAGCCGGAAGGTGGGGAGGATGTAATACACAGCCAAAGCGATAAAAAATAGAATTAGTATCGTCCTGAATGGTTTTCTCTTCTTCATATGGAATTCATCCGGTTTGTTAGAAAATCTTTAGGGTTCAAAAGCATAAATTTAGCCTTATTATTTTAAAAAGTCAACTATATCAATGATAATTATAGCCGAAGATATTTGGCTTTGGGGTTTGGAATTTAGATACTTACTCATTCGATGTAAGAGTTCATCTCTTACAGTGACATTTCCAATTATTAAAATTTACAGGGATGAAAGGGATGAAGGAGATGAAAACATTGAATTTATTCAATCTTCGATGAAATCCTATTATCAA
>JADHWD010000124.1 GCA_016783645.1 bacterium | reverse complement strand
GCTCCTACAACAATTTTTTATCCCTTTTATCCCCTTAATCCCTGTTAATTATCTTGAGTCTTTAACCTTTTGCATTGTGTATCTCTGTGTTCTCTGTGGTGAATATCAAATTTCAAATATCTTTGGCTAGATTTTAGGCGCTTACCGCTGCGACATCGACAAAAAATTTTCGATATTTTCAGAATGTTTTTTTCGAACCGCAGATAAAAACTGATTTACGCTGATTCCGCTGATTTTAATATCGGTGTCATCATTTTTTTTACCAGCGTCGTCAGCGATTCTAATAAATTTCAACTGCACAGCCTCCTCTTCCGGGCGATAGTCCCGGAAGAGGTGTAGATACTTACACATCCGTTGTAATAGCGTATCTTTTACTTTACTGTAACTATTTGTTATATAATCACATATAACACAATTAGCTGTCAAGCGAGGACGCCTGATAGCGCCTACAAATGTCGGGATTGAGACAATCCCGACTCCAATTGCGTGGATAAACAGCTAATTGGTGGGTTAAGAACCCACCCTACTGAGTCTTGAGCCTTGAGTCTTGAGCCCTGAGCCTTGAGTCTTGAGCCTAAAACACAGATCCCAAAATCAAATATCACATATCTTACTTTATCATGATTGAAGGTATAAAATCCAAGCCTTTGCGGCTTATCCCTGATGAAAGAGGGCGTTTGATGGAGATTCTCCGCTGCGACGACCCAGATTTCAAAAAATTCGGCCAAGTTTATATGACCACTAACTATCCCGGTGTGGTAAAAGCCTGGCATTTTCATAAAGAGCAATGGGATAATTTCGCCTGCGTCAAAGGGATGATAAAAGCGGTTCTATATGATAAGCGGGAAGATTCACCCACCTACGGCGAAATTAACGAATTTTTCGTCGGCGAATACAATCCCCGGCTTATAACTATCCCTCCGGGAGTGTGCCATGGATGGAAATGTATTTCCGAAAGCGAATCGGTTGTCATCAACATCCCCACTGAACCCTATAACTATGAAACTCCCGATGAACACCGCCTGCCCTATGACACCGATGAAATACCCTACAATTGGGATATAGTTATGATGTAATATTAGAATAAACGACATTTATAATAGTCCTTCAGGAAATTTGATCAAGGAATTAATCCCCTTTAATCCCCCTTTAAAAAAGGGGGAAATATAACTCCCCCCTTTACTAAAGGGGGGTGGGGGGGATTATTAAATAATTGGATTAAATCCGCTTATTGTAATAGTTTGCATATATGATAAAAGTCCCGATGTTCTCAACTTGTCGACTTGCAGACTTCTTCACTTCAAGGCGTTAATTTTTATAATATTGACAATCTACCTATGACTAAATTGAATTTTAATAAGATTTTAATCACCGGCGGGGCGGGCTTCATCGGCTCCAATTTCTGCCGGTATATGATGCGAAAATATCCGGATATTGAAATATCGATGCTGGACGCTTTAACCTACGCCGGGAATCCGGATAATTTCCGCGATTTGGAGCAAGACAGCCGTTTCCGGTTCATTCACGGCGACATCCGCGATAAAGAGGTTATTGAGGAGTTAGTTTCGCAAGTTGACGCGGTGGTGAATTTCGCGGCCGAGACTCATGTCGACCGCTCGCTGTATTTCGCCGGTGATTTCGTGGAAACCGATGTAGTGGGAACTTACACTCTGTTGGAAGCCGCCCGCAAATGCGGCGTCGAACGGTTCCTGCATATCTCCACCGATGAAGTTTACGGGTCGATCGAACAGGATTCGTTCAACGAAGAAGCGCCGCTCAATCCTTCCAGCCCCTACAGCGCCTCCAAAGGCGGGGGCGACCTTTTGATGCGGTCATATTTTGTGACTTATAAGCTGCCTATATTAATAACCCGTTCATCGAATAATTTCGGACCTTATCAATATCCCGAAAAATTGATACCGCTGTTCATCACTAACGCTATCGACGATAAACCCCTGCCGCTGTACGGCGACGGTTTGAATGTGCGCGACTGGCTGTTCGTCCAAGATAATTGCGAAGCGATCGAGACAGTTCTGTATAAGGGTGCACCCGGGGAGATTTACAACATCGGCGGGGATAATGAACGGACTAACAATGAAATCACTAAGCTGATTTTAAAACTGCTGAATAAACCGGAAACTTTGATTCAGCCGGTCAAAGACCGGCCCGGGCATGACCGCAGGTACTCTATAGCTTCCACTAAAGTTAAAAAACTGGGATGGACTCCGCGGACTGATTTTGAAACCGCTATGAAGACAACTGTCGATTGGTATGTCCAAAATCAAGCATGGTGGCGGAAATTGAAGGATAAATCCTTCGATAAATTCTATAATAAACACTATGGGAAAGACGGCGAAGCCGCGCCCGTTGAGAAGTAAACACTGAGATTAATCATGACCAAAGAACCCAATATTATATTAGAAACCGAAGCCGGAACAATTTGGATGAGAATTGAGGAAGTGGAAGCCTCGCTGAAAATCAGCGATAAGACACAGGAGAAAATTATCGCAATTTTAGAAGAGAAGCCGGCTAAACTCGCTATCGACATGCATAAAGTCGATTTCATCGACAGCGCATTTTTGGGAGTCCTCATTAGTTCATTCAAAGAGGCCAAGAAACAAGGAACAGATATCGTCCTGTATAACCTGCGCTCAAATGTGAGAGCGATTTTCAGCTTGACCAGACTGGACACCATACTGCCCATCTTTCCCGATAAACAGGCGGTAGAGGAGAAATGGAAGATAGACGACCGGCCTTTAAGTTGATAGTTAAGCAGTTAAGTAGTTAAGTAGTTAATCAGGGGAGCGGTATTAAGGTTAATAAGCGGCAGTTCGGTTTCTCCGAAACCGGAAAAAACTTGCAGATCTCTCTAAACCCTAAATGTATTGACAATAAGGATTAGTTATACAAAGGCTCCAATCATGTCATTGCGAAAGGGTGAAGTCCGCTGTATAGCGGACTGAAGCCTTGTGGCAATCTCTATTAAAAATCGAACCAATGTCTAGCCAAAGATATTTGAAATTTTATATTTGCCACAGAAAACACAGAGATACATAAGGCTAAAGATTCAGGATAATTAACAGGGATTAAGGGGATGAAAGGGATAAAAAAATGCAATATAAGGATTTTACAAAAAATTCAATTATTATGAAAACTTGGTGAACTTTGTGCCTCCTTCGTGTTCTTTGTGGTTAGAATTTAAAAAAGAGAAACCACAAAGGACACCAAGAATCCGCAAAGGACACAAAGGATTAAATTCGTTTGTTATAGAATATCGGAGATTTGATAACAGGATTTCATCGACGATTGAATAAATTCGATGTTTTCATCCCTTTCATCCCTTCTATCCCTGTAAATTTTAATAAGAGGAAATGTTAATATAAGAGATGAACTCTTACATCGAATGAGTAAGTATCTAAAATCTAAAATCACATATCTTTGAAAAAAAACCTCTATCCTAAAATAATTCTTCCCATATTAGGCGTAGTAATTCTGATCGCTCTTTTTTCCGTATTCAGGCGGAAAGGAGCGTCGGATATTCCTACAGCTCCGGTCAAATACGGCGAATTTCTCATCGAATTGACGGTCACCGGCGAGGTTCAAGCCGCCAAATCGATCAATATTTCCGCGCCCCGGGTGCGCATCAATATGCAGATAATCAAGTTAATCCCCGAAGGCACGGTGGTGGATTCCGGCGATTTTTTGATTCAGTTCGACACTAACGAACTGCAGAAGCAGATTGATGACAAGATTTCCGAACTGGAGATAACGCAGGCGAATTGCGATAAGAGCAAAGCTTCACTGGAAGCTAATATGGCGCAGATGGTGTCATCTTTAGAGAGCACCCGGGCCTCTTATGAACTGGCTCAATTGCGGCTGTCGCAGATGGAATATGAAGCGGATGTGAAGGTGCAGGAGGAGAAACTCCGCTTGAGACAAGCTGAGATCGAATTACAGCAGGCTGTAACTAAGATAGAGGCTCAAAAAATCATCGACGCCGCCGAATTGAAAACATTGGAACTGAAAATCAAACTGGCGCAGGGTGAGTTAGATAAAGCCAGAGAACAGATGGAGCAGATGACGCTGACTTCTCCCGCCTCCGGGCTGGTAGTCTACCATAAGACCTGGGAAGGCGGCAATATGGAGAAGATAAAAGTAGGGCACACTCCCTGGCGGGGGCAGGCGTTGATTCAACTGCCGGATTTGTCTAAGTTGCAGGTGATCAGCGAAGTCAGCGAAGCGGATATCGGTTTAATCCGCAACGGGCAGAGCACCGCTATAACCCTCGACGCCTTCCCTGATTATAAATTCACCGGAACCATTTTCGATATCGCCTCCCTCGCCCATGAAAAAGATGGCGAGAATGATATCAAAGTGTTCGATATTCTGATCGATATTGAAGGGACTGATCCGGTTTTAAAACCCGGTATCACCGCCAAGGCGAAGATATTATTAGAGAAACATGAAAATGTCTATTATGTACCCATAGAATCCGTATTTGAAGATGAAGATGAACATATAGTCTATGTGATTGACGGCAGTATTAGAAAAGTCCTTGTCAAAATCGGCAAGCGCAATGACAATCATGTGATAATTGAGGGCGAAATTGCGGAAGGCGGCAGAGTGGCTTTAGTTGATCCTTATCGTAAAACCGAATCGGAGGGGATGAAATTGCAGGATACGCCGGAAATCGCCGGCGGAAAATCGGAATGAATCTGCTGTTGAACCTGTATCTCGGTTTCGGAGGTTTATTAGCGCATAAACTGCGCGCTTTCCTCACCATGCTGGGTATCATATTCGGAGTGGCGGCGGTTATAGCCATGCTCTCTATCGGAGAAGGCGCGCGGCGGCAGGCGATGAGGCAGATTGAATTGATGGGAATCAATAATATCATCATCGAAGACGACGAACTATCCGGCAGGGAATTGATAGAAGCCCGGGCGGGATTTTCCAAAGGTTTGACTCTACAGGACGCTGAAGCGGTTCGGGAAATTGCCCCTCAGGTGTTCGCTGTCGTGCCGGTGCGGAAAGATGAAGTGGATATCAGATATGGCTCCTCCAAGATGAAGGTAAATTTGATCGGCTCTCATCCGGAATATCCCTCAGCTATAAACCATTATATCCGCAGAGGTAGATTCTTCGATTATGAAGATGTTCGACAAGTGAGAAGAGTATGCGTCATCGGCGAAGCGGTGAAAAAAGAGATGTTCCCCTTCTCCGACCCGCTGTACCAAGAGATTAAAATTGGGAATACCTGGTTCACCATCATCGGTTTATTGGAATCTAAGGAGGTATCGGTCAAACCGGTCAGCGGCTATAAAATCAGGGATTATAATAACGATATCATTGTACCTTTGACCTGCAGTCAGAAATTTTTTTCCCGCGGGGAAGTAGTTTCCCCGCTGAATCAGATAATCGTGAAAGTTGAAAAATCCTCCGGCATCCGCGCTTTAGGCGATTTGATTGAGAGGATGATGACGCGCAGGCATTATCAGCAGGCGGATTTTAAAGTGGTCATACCGGAAGAACTGCTTAAACAGAGCCAGTCCACTCAGCGGATATTCAATGTGGTGATGGGCGCTATCGCCGGGATTTCATTATTAGTGGGAGGGATAGGTATAATGAATATTATGCTCTCTTCGGTGCTTGAGCGGACCCGGGAAGTAGGAATCCGGCGGGCTGTCGGCGCTAAACGCCGGGAGATCATGGGGCAGTTCCTCATTGAAGCGGTGATGATGTCCTTCACCGGAGGACTGCTGGGGATATTTCTTGGTGTCGGTTTGGCGAAGATGATAAATTTTTACGCCGGATGGATTACTGTGATTTCAGCGGTGTCGGTTATATTGTCTTTCGGAGTGGCGGCGGGAGTGGGCCTGATTTTCGGATTCTATCCCGCCCGCAGAGCGGCGCTGTTAAATCCCATCGAAGCTCTAAGATATGAATGACGGAAGTCAGCAAGTTACAAGTTGCAAGTAGCAAGTAAAACTGTGGAGTCGGGATTGTCTCAATCCCGACATTTAATTGTTGCGTCTGGTCTTGCTTGCGGAAACGCAAGTGTGACCTGACGCTGCCAGGTCACATCCCGTTAAACCGGGACAAGACCTGGCAGAACAATAATAATTGTAGGCGGCCCTCGCGGCCGCCCTTGAAACTATTTTCATGCTTCGGGGCGCGCCGCCAATGCGGCATGAGGGTTTTCCTTGAATATAAAACTCTGCGGGAATTAATTCTCAAATCTCAAATCTCAAATCTCAAATCTCAAATCTTTTATCACATATCACATTTCAATAACTAAAATCGTCGGACTGCTCGCAATTTCGGGATTATTATTTCTAAGCATAATTCCTCTCCATGCCGAAGTTCATCATCTTACTTTGAAATCAGCTTTGGAGTTAGCGCTCAAGAATAATCCTGACATCGTCCGTTCCGGTTACGATTTTCAATCCGCTATGGCGGGCTATAACAGCGTCCGGACCGATATGTATCCCTCGGTCTCGCTGGAGATGCAGACGCCGGATTACAGTGAAAGATTGAGCGAACAATATCTTTACGGTTCAGGTGGTAGTTTGACCAGAGTGTGGGTGCCTTCCGGCGATTTCAGATATCAGTCATCGATATTGATGGCGCAGAAACTTCCGACCGGCGGCAGCGTTAATCTGATGTCGATTTTATACAAGCGGGATTATTATACGGGTTCAGGGGAGGATCGGGAGGATAAGACCGAATATTCAAGTTATCTGCGGTTGAGCGTGGAACAGCCGATTTTCCAGTCCAATCTATTGAAATATAATCTTCGTAAAAGCCGCTTGGATTTGGAAACTTCCAAATTAAATCGTCAAATAATCCTTAGGGAACTTGACTTTTTCATTGCAGTTGGCTATTATAATTTAATACGCTCGGAGCGGAGGCTCAAACTGGAAGCCGACGACCATGAAAGATGGCTTAATTCCGTAGCTGTTGCGCAAGATAAATTCAAAGCCGGATTGATACCGGAGGTGGAAGTGTTCAAACTGCAGGTGGAATCAGCCCGCCGTCAAGGCAGTCTGGCTTCAGCCGTAAGTTCCTACCAAAGAACCGCCGATGATTTGAAAATGATTCTGGGACTGTCTTTGACAGATTCCATATCAGTCATCACTGATATCGAAAAGCTCGGAATTGAAGAGGGTTCGATAGAAGATGCGTTAAAATTCCGGCAGGAATTGATGATCGCCGGAATCGGACTGCAAAAAGATGAGATGGATCTAATACAGTCCAAGCGTGAAGCCGGCTTGAACGCTTCCGTTCAAGCTTATTACGATTTCACCAGCAAAGAGCAGGCGGTTATGGATCTGCCGGGCAGTCCTGAAAGCGACCGGGGAGTCAGCGTCAATCTGGCGATCCCCATATTGGATTGGAAACAATCCCGCTATTCGATAGAGTCAAAGGAGGCGGCGTTGAAAAAAAGCCGGTATGATTACGAACAATCCCGCCGGAATTTCATTTCGACGGTCCGCCAAGCGGAAAGAGACTTGCAATCGGTGGATATCCAACTGAAATCGGCGAAACTGGCGGAAGAACTGGCGCTCAAAAGCTATAACATAACCCGCAGCCGTTTTGAATCCGGCGCAGTCACCGCCGCCGAATTAATCGACGCTCAAATTTCCTTGAATCAGGCTAAACACGACCATCTCGACGCGCTCATCGGCTACAACATCGCGGTTGTGCGTTATCATACTCTCATCCATCCCGATAAAAGAATGGATTTTAATTGAAAATACTCGATGTAAAATCACTGGCGAAAAAATATCCGGTATTCCTGACCGAATTAGCTCATCAATACCTGCAGGATAATCAGCCGGACAAGGCGGAAAAGACGCTTAACCGGTACCTGAAAAAACATCCCGATGATTCGTCAGGACTAATTGTGAAAGGATTGATTGAGGAATACCGGAGTGAATACGGGCAGGCGGAGGATACTTACCGGCAGGCGATTGAATTCGATTCCAAATGCAGAAGGGCTTATATCCGCCTCAACGCCTTGGAACAAAACCGAAATGACGCTTCCGATTACTGGAAGAAAGCCATTTTTAAAGTGGATCCCCTCAATCCCATAGTGGAATCACTGCTTTCAGCCTTCGACAGTTCCGAAATACCGGCGAAGGATGAGACGATTGATGAAGCGGAAAAGGTAATCCGCGATGAAATTGAGGGACAATCCCAAGAGGAAACGATTGAAGAACCTTCAATTAAATCTGAAGATGAAATCGGTGATAAGTCTTTGCTGGAAGTCTACGGAGGCGATTTAAAGAAGTCTCAAGATAATTCCGGTGAAGCGTTGGAGAAAATATCCGAATTACTCGACCAGTCCGGGTTGAACAACCTGCTCAGTGAATTCACCGCTAAGATGGGGGAGGAACCTGAAGAATCACCGCAATTAGATGAAGAATTGCAGGATGTGATTGAGGGTGAAAATTCCGATACCGGATTACTCGATGAAGTCGAACTGAAATGTTTGGGTGAAGAAGAACCTGAGATTACAGCTGAAAAAGAGGAGAAAGAACCTAATAGTGAAGCTGAGTTAGAAGGTGAATCAGATACCGAAACTGAAGTTAGTGGTAAACTGCCGGAAAAACCTCACGATGAATACTATGAAGAATTAAGCAAATTATATTGCGAGATAAAAACTCACCAGGAAAAGCGGAGCCCGGGTTCTGAATCCAAGACTGAGAAAGAGATAGCCACCGCCACATTAGGAAAATTGTACGCCGCTCAAGGAGAATATGAAAAAGCTCTGAAAATCTTTCACAGCCTGCCGGAGCAAGACCAGAATAAATACCGGGATATGATCGATAAAATAAGAAATTCCATGATAGAATAATCCCTCATACGACTATCGGCGCACAACTTAGCATGAAAATAGCGGCTTTGGACTTTGGACTTTAGACTTTAGACCCAGGACTCAAGACCCAAGTGCTGGCAGGTCACATCCGCCGTACGGCGGACAAGACCTGCCAGAACACAAAACTAGACCCTAGTGTCATGTCATCACAATAATGTTGGGTAAATCAACCTTTGTGTTCCTGCCGCTTTTCAAGCCTCCGCAGGAGGCGTAAAGCGGCAGGCATATCCCCGACAGGTTACGGGCTTTGCCCTTGAAACCTATCGGGAACACGACTTG
>JADHWD010000123.1 GCA_016783645.1 bacterium | reverse complement strand
TTCCCGATAGGTTTCAAGGGCAAAGCCCGTAACCTGTCGGGGATATGCCTGCCGCTTTACGCCTCCTGCGGAGGCTTGAAAAGCGGCAGGAACACAAAGGTTGATTTACCCAACATTATTGTGATGACATTACACTAGAATCTGCGTTAAAAATAATCCCGTACTAACTTGCAGACTTGTAATAAAATATGAAATATTTGTTAATTATTCAATTCAGGTTTAATGAAATGAAATCAAAGATGATATCGAGCGTATTGACAATTTTTGTAATAACAGTTTCCGGTTTTGCGCTCACTCCGGCACAGCCGGGTGTAACTCCGCCGCCGGTGATAATCGAATTCGCCCGAAACTGGGGCGGCGATTATTATCTCTATCCCGCTTTAGTCAACACCATGAAACGGTATGCGGAGGCAAAAAGAGACGCTTTGAAATACGGCTTGGACGAAATCGATGATGTCTATGGTTATTTTCCGGTAATCTGCGGTTTATACGCCGATTCCGGCGCACCGAATTGGCCGGTGTCAAATATGCAGCAGCAGTTATTCGACGGACCTTGGCCCACCGGCACTATGCGGGAATACTATGAAGAGATCTCCTTCGACCAATTCCATCTTGACGGCATCGTTTATGACTGGGTGCAGTCTTCCATGACATTAGCTTATGTATGTCCGCCGGGTTCATTCGGATATCCTGAATATGGAGGACATTTGGATGAATTTCTCATCGAGCTATTACAATGGAACGACCCCTTCGTCAATTTCGGACAGTACGATAATGACGGACCTGACGGCGAACCTAATTCCGGTGATGATGACGGTTTCGTGGACGCCATGTTCTTCATTCATGACGGCGCCGGGGCGGAAACCGGAGCGAATAACATCTGGTCGCATTCATGGAATATGCTGTATCTCACCGGAAGTAACTTCTACACTGACGATCCCTGCGCCAACGGCGGACCCATCAAGATAGGGCCCTATATCATCCAGCCTTCGGTCAACGGTTCCGGAGGAATGATTGAAATCGGTGTATTCTGCCACGAATTCGGACACGCTTTGGGATTACCCGACCTTTACGATACTGACTATTCCTCCGAAGGGATCGGCGTATGGGGATTGATGAGCGGCGGCAGCTGGAATACACCGGCTAAACCCTCCCACATGATCTCCTGGTCAAGATATAAATTAGGATGGATCGATCCTATTGAAGTATACAATTGGCAGCATAATACATCTATTCCTCCGATTGAGACTACCGGAACCGCTTATAAATTATGGACTAACGGGAGTTACGGCGGGAATCAGTATTTCATGATTGAGAACCGGCAGGCTTACGGATTCGATATCAATGTCCGCGGAGAGGGATTGACTATTTGGCATGTGGACGAAGCCGCCAATCAGCAGAATGAAGATCATCCAAAAGTGGATATGGAGGAAGCCGACGGCTTCGATCATCTCTACTACAACAGCAATTCCGGCGATGCAGGCGATGTTTTTCCCGGAATCACTAATAACAATTGGTTCGATGAATTTTCTTATCCTAACAGTTTGAATTACTGGAATAATCCCACGCAGGTGGCGGTATGGGATATTGAATTAGAAGGTGAAAATATCATCACCAACCTCGATGTAGTTTATTTCCAGCCGCTATTGGAATTCACCGGATATGATCTGGAGGATATAATCGGCAATAATGACGGCAGGGCGGACCCGGGCGAAACTATAGAGCTTTGGATATTTCTGGAGAATCAATGGGCGGCTGCGGTGAATGTGACCGGTGAATTGTCAACTTCATCCGGCGATATCACCATTATCGATCCGTCCGGCAGTTTCGGCGCTATAGCTTCGCAAGGATTCGGTAATAATCAGTCGAATCCGTTTCAATTTTCCATCAGTCCCGATGCTGTATCCGGCGAATGGCACGATTTCGAGGTCTTATTATCGGATGCCGGCGGTTACAGCGATACTCTCTCCTTTAGTTTACTGATTGGAAGGCCGCCGATTTTACTGGTCGATGATGATCAGGGCGAAGATTATGAAGGATTCATCGCTAACGGATTGGAGAATGCAGACGCTTTATATGAAATATGGGAGGTGGCGTCTCAAGGCGCGCCCATCGATGAAATCATGCTATACGAATCTGTCATTTGGATGACCGGCGACGATTCCCTATACACATTGACTACTTATGATATCACATATCTCCAGCAGTTCATCGACGCCGGCGGGACTTTGATAATGACCGGGCAGAACATCAATGAAGATATTGGGAGCACAAATTTCTTCACTGATTATCTGAAGTGCCAGCCTTCCAACGGTGATGTGAACCAGGTGATGTTGACCGGCGTTCCGGAGAATCCGGTAAGCAGCGGGATGAATCTGATGATTGTCGGTGTATATGGCGCTTTCAATCAGACTTCGCCTTCATCGGTGATGCCAATAGATATCGCCGAACCGCTGTTCATTTACACCAACGGTGAAATCGGCGGTGTGAATTATTATTACGAATCTACCGGCGCTCATGTGGTCTATCTTGCTTTCGGATTAGAGGCGGTCAGCGGTATGGGCGGCGCTTCAGGTTCGACCACTATCGCTCAAATCCTGCAGGCTGTCTTCGACTGGGCGGACACTCAGACCGGGATTAATCACAATATTAACAATGAACTGCCTGATGAAACCGTTCTGAAAGGCAATTATCCCAATCCCTTCAACAATTCCACTGTTATCGGTTTCGAGCTTCGAGATGCTGGCGAAATAAGTCTGGTTGTGTATGATATTCAGGGAAGAGAAGTTCAGTCATTGGTCACTGGTCATTTGTCATCGGGACAGCACGAAGTAATATGGAATGCGGAGGATTTTTCCAGCGGGATATATTTCGCCAAGCTTAAAGCGGATAATTTCACTCAGACGCGGAAGATGCTGTTGATCAAATAGTGAATTTGAAATAGTGAATTAAGAATGGATTCTTAATAATTACGAGACCACTTAACCACTTAACCACTTAACCACTTAACCACTTAACCACTTAACTACTTAACCACTTAACTACTTAACCACTTAACTACTTAACCAGCAAAAATCCCCGGCTTAAAATCACCGGGGATTTTTCAGTTTCCGGGGCGGAATCAGGACGCTTGTTTGGATTTGGCGAAGATATTATAAATCGAACTGAAGACTAATCCGCTGATGAAACCATGGACTAATCCCCAAATCAACCCGATTATCGCTCCGCCTAAGGATACGCTGTAGCCGAGGTAATATACTTGAAGTTTGGCTAAAGTCACTCCCTGGGTCGGTCCGATGATGACCCAGATTGTGGCGATGAAAACAGCTAAGCCCCAGAAGATGCCGGTGGTGAAAGCGAATGACTTTACATCAAATTTCATAAGATTCTCTCCGTAGTTATTGTCGGTTTTCTATTTATACCCAACTGGGTTTCCGCGGTGGTTCAGAGGCGAAAATCTGAGCGGTTAATGAAAATATAGCATGAAACAACGCAAAAATCAAGAATAATATGAAAAAAATGACAAAATTTAGCGTTTTTTTTTGCATTATCTTGATAGATTGTTTATATTAACACAGCTTTCACCATGACTACCTGGACTGACTCCTGTGAATTTTCTTAAATATCCGCTGTCGTGTGGATAGATACAGGCTTTAAAGCCGTTATTAATTCAATTAATTCTTAAACCGGACCTATTTTTTAGGAGGACTGATGAAAAAGTTCTTAACAGTTTTGTTTGTTCTGCTTTTAAGCAGTTTTGTCTTCGCCAATGGAGTGAGTTTGAACAGCCCCGGCACCAGAGCGATTTCAATGGGAGGAGCCTATGTCGCACATGTCAATGATTATAGCGCGCCTTATTGGAATCCTGCAGGATTGATGAATGTTCATGGGACTCAGGCGTCTTTCTTCTTGACAGAATTATTTCCTATGGCTACTTATGAGAATGAAATAGAGGGAATTGACGCTAAAACAAAAATGAAACCTATAACTATTCCCAATGCAGCATTTCTCTGGAAGTGTATGGTTTATAAGAAACTTCACCTCGGTTTATCCTTCATTATTCCCGCAGGATTAGCTGTGGAATGGGATGGAGACGATTTAAAATCATTATCAGGCGGTGAATCTTTCACATGGGAAAGCCGTATCACTGTTGTGAACTTCTCGCTATCAGCGGCGATGCGGTTTTATAAAAGACTCAATGTCGGAATAGCGTTCCATGGCATCTATGGTGATATGACATTGAAAAAAGGACTGCCGAATCCTTTGGGAGGGGGAGCGCAATTTTCCGAAGAATCGGATGGCTGGGGATTCGGAATCGGCGCCGGAGCTCAGTATGATTTATATGATAATGTAAAATTAGGCGCTTCCATCAGAACTAGGATGCCGGTAACTTTCAAGGGGGAAGCCGAAAATCCGTTAATGCCGATTTATTACGAATATATGGGTATAACTGATGGAGTGCCAACAACTTCAGATTTTGAGCGGGAAATCGCCTGGCCTCTGTGGATTGGCTGTGGTGTAGCGGTTCGACCGATAGACAAATTGCTCTTGTGTGTGGAAGCTCAATGGTCGCAATGGTCAGAGACCCAGGATGTGTTGACCGCAGAGTATGATGATCCTTATTGGGATAGCTTCATGACTTCGCAAAATGAAGATAAAATGTATCTTAAATGGATAGATAAGACTCAAATGCGCTTTGGCGCTGAATATTCGCTCAATAAAAAATGGGATCTGCGCTGCGGGTATTATTTAGATCCCGCTCCCGGTCCAGACAAAACCCTCACAACGACTATTCCAAATACTGATTTTAGCGTATTAACGGGCGGATTTGGGTACTGCATGGGTAGACTTAATTTTGATTTTGCGATGGAGTACCTTTTAGGACAAAATAGATATGTCGAAGAATCGGATACTTATGATAATATGCCGGGCAAACACGGCCTCAACATCTTCGTCTCCAGCATCGCCGTCACTTATAAGTTCGGCTGTAAGAGCTGTAAAAGCTGTAAAGGCTGCCAGGGAAAATAACAGGTAATTTCATTGTCTCAATGACGCCGGGTATAACACCCGGCGTTTTTTTTTCACTCAATCGAATTCATAAGCGAATTTTGATTAATTCCAGAATAAATGCTATATTTTAACATAAGAAACTACCTCAACTGTAACAGTTTAGCTTTCTGAAGCTTGGGATTATGCATGTCCGGGTCAGGGACGACCCGGACTACGAGACTAAGGTAGGCGTCACCACCATGTAGTCGGGGTCGTCCCTGACCCCGATATACTCAAAAATCTTGAATTGTTCAAATTATTCAAAGAACTAAAGTGTTACCCTCAACTATATTTCTGAGTCATTTAAATTATGCCAGAAAATATCGAAACATTATATATTTTGCTTATCCTGCTGCCGGGATTTGTAACCTTGATAATTGAAAGAGGTATCGCGTTTCAGGAAGAAAGCTCCGGGTTGATGATTATTATAAAATCATTAATCTATTCATTTATAATCTATGTGATTTTATCAAGTTTCAGCGAACCTCTGAAAATTATTCCAAAGACCACAGACGGACAATTTGTCTATCACATTGACATCAATTCCATTTATTCCCTTTGTATTTCAATTGTTTTAGGTTTAGTTATCGGGCTGTTTAAAACTAAAGACTGGCATATGAATGCGCTAAGAAAACTTGGAATGACCAAACGAACAGCTCGAGGATCTTTGTGGCTGGATGTTTTTCATGAGAAGTACTCCCTCAGCAAAGATTTTAAAGAGAGAGAAGATATTGTAGGCGCATATTTGGTCGTCGAAATGAATGATGGTAGAAGAGTGTATGGATGGCCCGAATATTTTTCCGACGAATTCAAGGAGGGTCCGGTCTTGTTTCTTACAAGAGCTCGTTGGCTATTGGAAGACAATGAGAAATTAGACATTCCATATCCGGGTATTATGATTATGGGTTCAGAAATTAAGAGTATTCAATTCTATTTTCAACAGGAGAATGAATAATGGAAGATAAAAATAACATTCAAAATAATGGAAGAAGACCGCTAAAGGAGGGTTATAATCCTCCGCCGAGGGGACCCATTCCCGAGCCGCCCCCGCTTCCACCAGCGGTATCGCATCAACCTCCTCCCGAAAGACCCAGTCCTAAGCCGCCTCAGCCTCCACCCAGAATGTAACAACCTTGGTCTTCAACTCGCTCAAGAAGAATAGAAAAATGAATTATTATTCATAAAGTCAACGCCGGGTATAACACCCGGCGTTTTCATTTTTGACCCTTAATATCTTCCAGGATTTCTTCAAAGACCGCCGCTTCTTCCGGCGGGAGTATGTCTTTCACACCGCCCTCCTTCGGGTTTATCATATATCCCATAGCGAAATCGTGCAGTTTCAATATGTTTGTTAAGCTGGAGTATCCTTGTTCTATTGTATATTGCAGTGTTTTCGCCCAGAATTGCGGTTCACTCATTTCCGCCAGGGCGAAGAATGCGAAAGTGAGCAGTGATATCATTTTATCGGGCGGGATCTGCAGACCGATTTTGAGCGTTTTGAGGAAATGCTCCTCCGCTTCGCCGTAATTCCGTTTCTCAGCTTTTTCTATCAACGCTAAAAGATGAACAGCGGCGGCTTTAACCGCGGTATGTTCATCATCATCTAACTTCAGCGCGGGAGCGATTAGTTCCGCGCATCCTCCAAAATTCTTCAACCTGAAGCTTGCATCAAAAGCGGACATTCTGATACTGATAGAATCGGGATCGATATTCAAGGCGGTCATGTATTCTTCAAGAGCTCCTTCATAATCGGCTTCTATGCGGCGGACATTGCCTAATCCTAAATGCGCCGGGGCGAAATGGGGATCGATCTGCAGAGCCCGCTTCAATAATTCCCCGCCCTTATCATACTGCCCGGCGGTGTTGAAAAGACTGCCGAGCCCGGAATAGAAATGGGGAATATCGGTCTCCGATTTGATACCCTCCATCAAAACTTTCCGCGCGGCTTCCAAGCTTCCCCGCTGGAAATTTACAGCCGCAAGGTTAATCCACAGCATATAATGTTTTTCGCCGTGAGTGGCGGCGCTTTTCAAAGAACCGTAAGCTTCATTTAACCTGCCGTCGATGATCCGCAGTAATCCCAGTAACAGCATGCCTCTGGCGGCGCGCCCGCGCTGATCCAATGATAGACTTCGGTCAATTTCAGTCTGAAGCAGATGTTCGGCTTCGATCTTATGACCCGCCTTCAAATAATTGACCGCAGTTTTCGCTAATAACTCATAAGGTTCGCGCGGAAATTTATTTATTTCTGTTGAAAACGGTATCATCTCCGTCGGCGTAAATTCCGGCAGATGATGCGTTTCCAATATTTTAGATAAGGCTTCGACGCCCCGTAATCCCGTCTTTTTATAATCCCGCCATTCGGCTAACAGCGTGAATAATCCCGGCGTATGACTAAATATCTTACGGTTAAGATGATATCTTAATATAGGCTTTGTGAAATAGTGATGCGTCCGGTTCCTGCCCTTCCGTCCGGTCAATTTCAGAATACCGTTATCTCTCAGCCGTTTAAGCTGGGAATTGACGATCTGCACCTGCCAGCCGGTGATTTCCGCTAATTCGGCGGGCAGGGGGATTGTTTCACTTGAAGCGATGATTCCCAGTAAAGTCCTCTGCTGAGGTGATAGGCTGTCGAGGATGCGGTTGTGATAATCATCATAGCGGTCAAGCAGTATTTCCGCGGAGTTCGCCCCGCTGATTTCCGGAGCCAGCGATATTATTTTAGCGAAATCTACAGTATATTTGGGAAGCGCCGGAATGATATCATGAAAAATCTCCAAAAACTCCATCGTCCTATCGATTACACTATCCTTTACATCCCGTTTATGAAGCATCTCTTTCAATTGGTTAATAGTAGGAATAGGAATGGTGAAATTCCGGAAATTCAAATCTTCAAAATGGGGGTTTTCATCCGAAGCCGCGAGGATGAAAGCTCCCGCTTCCCGCAGTTCCCGTAAAACTTCAACAACACCGTCATTCCCGCCGGCTGGCAGATCTTCCGGCAGGATTAGCAGGCTATTCCCCTTAGTGAAATAATCCCGCAGAGCCGAATACCAATCATTTTTTGAAGATAAACCATTGGCGGACAGGACCGATAATATATATTTTCGCAATAATCCGGCTTCGTTCAAAAAGGGATTACCGCAGTTCAGCCTGATATTTATTCCTCCATTAAAGGGCGGGTATTCTGACAGCCGGGCGCAGATATCCATTAGCCGGTGAGATTTTCCGCACCCGGAAATACCTGTAATACAAACCGGAGTATTATCACCCTGCCTTAAACCTGCAATTATCGCCTCAGTGATATTGCGGTTGAAATCTCCCCAGTCAACCGAAATCTGCCGGATCTGCGCCGGTGATGATAATTCCGGTGATATAAGTAATTTATTCATAATCTCAAACAGTAATATATCAAGTTTGTTATAATATAAACATTCGGATTGAGAAAGACAAATAATAGTAGACGATATTTAAACATATCTATTGGGAAACTTTACAAAAATTAACTACGGATATACAGGATATACAAGATAAGTTAAAAGTAAAAAGGCAAAAGGCAAAAGTGGAAAAATCACTGGTGATGATGGTGATAGAAAAAAATTCACAAGCGATTAAAGCTATTAAAGAGATAAACACCATCATTATCAGTGAATTTTAATCCGCTTCATCCGCTTCATCTGCTGTGAATTTTTATCCCCTTGACCCTTTACCCCGAAAAAATTCACAAAATATTTTCCAAAACTCTTGACTTTTATAAAAAATATTAGTATTATTATAAATGCAAAACCAGTAGCTCTTTTTTTAGCGCTAATTGCCTTTTTTAAAGGCTACTCTCTTTCCACGAGTGCTTTGTGGGTGAATGGCGACATTCACCCTTGGAAGTTAAAGTGCGCGTGGTGCAAGGAGTTGTCTGTTGTGCGACATATAACACCCGAAAATTTCAGGGGTTTTTTGCTGCCGTTGCTTTTGCCCTACGAACATCCCGCCGACGAAGAACTCCTGAGGAAATAAAATCATACTTAAACTTAACCTTATGGAGGTTACAATGCTAAATTTGCCCATTTAATGGTATCTGTCTATTGCTATTTGTCTATTGCTATTTTAAAAATAGA
>JADHWD010000122.1 GCA_016783645.1 bacterium | reverse complement strand
TTCTGTTTAAATGCTTCGCCCCTGCTTTAGAAAAAAACAATTAGAATATCGGTGATTTGATAACTGGATTTCATCGAATAGAGTTAAGAGTTAAGAGTTAATTGAATAAATTCAATGTTTTCATCCCTTTTATCCCTTTTATCCCTGTAAATTTTAATAAGGGGAAATATCACTGTAAGAGATGGACTCTTACAATGGATATGTAAGAGTCTAAAGTCATTATTTCTTATCGAATCCTTCGCCGCCCACCAATACCGCGATAGGCCGTAAAGGATCGATATGTTCAAATATGATGACTAAGGTGGAAGTCAACGGCACAGCTAACACCATTCCGATGATGCCCCATACCCATCCCCAGAAAATTAGGCTTAAGATTACAACTAAAGGCGATAAATTCAATCCCTTGCCCAGCACCAAAGGTTCAATGGCATTGCCGAACACCATCTGGGTGGCAATCAAGCATACCGCCAGTCCTGGCACCCGCAAGGTATAACCGTATTCCAGGAAGCAGATTAAGATGGGGAAGATGGTGGCGATCACAGAACCGATGTTGGGAATAAAATTGAGAGCGAAGATTATAACGGCGGAGAAAATAGGGAAATCCACTTTAAACAATATAATAAATCCCATCCCCACAATTGCGGTGGCTAAACTGATCAACAATTTATTAATCAAATAAATCTGAACCCGCTGTTCGATCGTTTTGATAATTCCGATGATTTCCGCGGCGCGGGGCTGAGGAAACGCCCGCTTCAATTTATCGCCCATCTTCAACTGCCCCGATAATATGAATATTGTGAAAATTATTATCAGGAGCACATTGCCGAGAAAAGTGAGGAATGAACCTAAAGTTGAAGAAACGGTTGACGACAAGGAGTATTTGCCCAGAGTCTTATTCCAGTCTATGTTCTGTAAATACTCTTGGATACCCTCGATGTTGATGTTGAGGGTTTCCAATGTGGTGGCTATAGTCTTATCCATACTGGCTTCATATTTTGGGAATTCCCGCACGAAACGGGTACTGCTGGAATAGACGATCAAACCGGCAAGATAGAAAACGAAGAAGACCACTAACATCATTATCGCCAATCCCAGTCCCTGGGGAATCCTTATCCTGCGTAATAATTTAATAGCGGGTCTCAGCATGATCGACAAGAGCACGGCGAAGATCATCGGTATGAATATCGTCCGCAATTCCCTAAGAACCAGCACAATCAAGACGGCGCAGATGAAGCCTAAAAAGGCGGCTATCACCCGGGTTTCACGAACCGTACCCCGGAATACTTTATTGTCAGATTTCAACTTTGAACACTCCTTTGAGTCCGAACCCCGCCGCTACCGACAATACGAAAAAAACGATAATCCAGTGGATCTTGATCCCTAAAACCTTCAAATCCCTGGCGGGATAATCCAATGTTATCCATTCCACGCCGGTATTTTTAGGGATAGGTTTTTCGCCGGGATTGCCGAAAGCGTCGAGTATCGAACTTTCCAAACTTTTTTTTGGGGATAAACGCTGAACCTTTCCGGGACCGATATCAATCCTCTTACTGACTTCACCGTTTTCCCATTTAATCGTAATTTGATGTCTTCCGGGATTAACCGCTATAATCCGCCAAGTAACTTCATTTTTCCTCATCGCCCTCACCGGAGCGCCGTCGATATTGACTCCGCCGGAAGCTTCAGCCTTCAGTGTGGTATCTTGCAAAACCTTTGCGTCAGTGAATTTAACGGTCATCAAAGGAGTTTCACCTATCTTCAAGGGGCGGAAACTATAATTCAAATTCAGATGCACCATTATCAGAACAACAGGAATTATCATCACCAGCATGGGAGATACCGCATACTTCATATAACTCAGATTAGCGGTGAAAATCCGTCCGATAGAACCGATGAAGCTGGAAAATTCATGTTTATACAGCCATATTTCAAAAAGATAAGCGCGGATGCGGGCTTTTGTCCGCCGGATGCCCGCCTGATTGGAAATATATTTGAATATCATCACCATGACAGCGCCGGTGATAAGCGAAATAAAAGCCAGTCCCCAGAAGGGCGATAAGCCAGCGAAAGGTGATATAATAAAGTCAAAGACTTTTCCTAAAAAGAGATTTAACGACCAGATGAAGCTCATTATTTGCCTGTTTTAATTTGAAGTAGGGGCGAAGCATTTTATACTAATACTAATATTTTGAAGATGTTACAAAAAATGCTTCGCCCCTACAAGAACATACAATACCGCTTATTTAAGCGCTTATGGGGACTAAGGGGGATTATTCGTTCCCGTCAGGTTTCAAACGCAGAGTAACCTGACGGGCAGAGTAGCGCAAGAAGTGGTCAAATCCGCCGATGAAACCTATTCCGGACAAGCCGGAATGACGGTGTTTTTCCGCTTGGGTTATCCGCTGTTCAGCGGACTTGAAACCCGGCGGGAACGGGACTTTTTGACCTGCTGCTTGCATCTTGCTACTTGTAACTCGCAACTCGCAGCTCGTAACTCGATTCTATTTTCAAGGTTAAATTTTAACTTGTCAACTTGCAAACTTGCAAACTTATTTTCAGATTATATTCAAGATATGTATCCTAATCCCTGCAGACGCTTCTTCAATTCTTCATCGGACTGCGCATCTGAGATTTGCGACACTTCTTTCTCAATCAAATGCCGGACGAATTCTTCCGGAGAAGAATACCCCGCCGCTTCCGACATCTTTTTCAATTTTTCCTCTATATCGGAATCCAGTTTGATTTTAAACTTTCCCATTCAAACCTCCGAAGAGTATTATTTTATTGTGTGGTAAATTTTAGTTATCGAACATTTCGTTCTGTTTTTTGGGTACCACCCGTTCAGCTTTTTCGTAGGGTGAAATACAGAATTGCTGGGGAAGACCGGGTTTCTTACCCTTGAAAATATTATCGATGGTCAAGATTTGAATTTTTGGATAATCCTTTTTGGTGATGTTAGACTTATAGAAGCCCTTAGCGGCCGCCTCCTCAATCATCGGTTGTGTGGGATTCTCAAGTGTGACAAATAAGCCGATAACAGCGTCTTCTCTGTCTATAACATGACATAAATCTCTGATATCGCCAACCTGCGTTTTTCCGCTTTTAACCTGAACTATGACCTTTTTATATTCGTTTTTCCGATCCATGAAGTAAATGAAGCCGTCAATGCCGGTATCAGCGCCCTTCTTCTTATCGCCATACGGGCGGGCGTCAATCATAGATAAAGCCCACCATTGAAACTGAAAACGGTCTTGCGAAGCGAGCTCTTTTGCGCCGGCCAAGTCTTCCGGTTCGCCGATAACATCGTAATCCCTTTTCGGTTCCAATTCAAATGTATTTTTCAATCGCCATTTGATAAGATTTATAGCCAGGTGGGTTATGTCGATGCCTATCCAGTTTCTATTGAGTCCCTGCGCCACTGCAATAGAAGTGCCGCATCCGCAGAATGGATCGAGAACTGCATCGCCTTCTTTTGATGATGCTTTAACGATTCTCTCTAAAAGCGATTCCGGTTTTTGCGTGGGATAACCGAGCCTTTGTTTATCCGCTGAACCGATAGCTGGAATAATAAATACATCTTTAAGATAAGTCATACTGTATTGTCCTAAATCATCTTCTTGAAAATCACTTTTTTTAAATCCATATTTATGCATCATATAGGATTTCTCTTTATGTAAATTAAAAACATAGTCAGAATCTCCTTTCCTCGCATAAAAAAAGATAATATCATGTTTTCTTCCAAACCACCTTTTACTTACACCACCGGTTTTATAATGCCAAATTATCTCATTCCTGAAATTCTTCTTCCCGAATACCGTGTCCATCAATATCTTCAAGTAATGACTTGCGGTAGGGTCGCAGTGAAGATATATTGAACCAGTATCCTTCAAAACCCTTTTAAGTTCAATCAGCCTTATACACATCATCGTTAAATAAGCCATCACATCGTTCAACCCGACAAACTGTCTGAAAGCTCTCATCATCTCAACCACACTCGCAGGAGCGGTCCTGATTATCTCTTGATATGTTCTCTCAGCCTCTATTGTCCAATGCCAGGTATCTTCAAATGCGGTTATTTGAGCTTTAGAAGGTTCACCAGTGGGTTCCTTGAAAAGAATATTATAGTCGGCTTTGGAGTTAAATGGGGGATCCAGATATATCAAGTCAACAGAGTTATCGGCGATATGATTCCTGAGAATTTCCAAATTATCGCCGTAATAAAGAGTGTTTTCCATATAGGCTAACCCAAATATTTTCCATTCATCGACCGGTAATCTCCGGTTGGAAAATGGAACACCCCACCATCTCAGCCGGCGGTTCAATCCCGAATTCCGCTAATATTGTTGGCGTCAAGTCGTATAAAGCCGGATTCTGCATCTGAATAGGCCGGTTGGTCAATAATACTCCGGGCACCCATTTGTTGTCAATACAATGGTCCCCGCTCCATTTGTCGGGATTATCGGAAATCACATGATGCGGGAATTTGCCTAAACTGGTGTCCCAGGATGAACGGCAGCCATAATTATATCCCACCACCAAATCCGGCGCTTTCTCCACATAGGGCCCATGATAGACATCCTCCCGTTGCCAGACCGAACTTATCACCTGCTGTCCGGTCTGAGGGTCGATTACCGATGTCAGTTTTTGCACTAATTCGTCCTTAAGCGCTTCCGCTTCACTGCCCGGTCTCACCAAACCATTATTCTCCCGTCCGCGCAAATTCAGATACAATCCGTTCAAGCCTAATCCGTAAGCTTTGGTCTTGCGCCAATCCACTCCGGGGAAGAATTCCTGATCGCGGGTAGTGGTGTCTTTCAAAGTGATATAGCCGTTGTCTAACAGCCAGGTGTTCAGATCGAAACAGCGCCGGAAGGGTGAAAAGCCATGGTCGGACATGACAATCAGCAAGTCTTCCGGACTTAATCTCTCCATCACCTGCGCTAAAACATCATCCATCTGCCGGTAAAAATCCCGCAGTTCCCACCCGTATTTATGGTCTATTTCGGAATCATAAATCGGGCTTTCTCTATCGAATGTGCTCCATAAAGCGTGGCTGTTCTGGTCAAGACTGGAGAAATAGAAGAAATACAAGCCGTCCTCGAAATCAGCCCAAGTCTGCTGGAATTCCCGCAGCCGTTCCTCCAATACTAAATGAGACTGCTGGAGGAACTCATCATATCCCAGATAACCGGCGGAAAGCGCTTTAGTGTCCTCCGGTATTCCTAAAGTGTAGAAATTGCCGATTTTCTCATACATCTCTTTTGAATAGGAAGGCGGAGTCGATAACGGCATCGCCGGTTTTTCAGGCGACAGATTCACCGGACTGCAGTATAACTCAAAGTGCGGTCTTACAGAACGAAGATGAAATTTGACGATGCCGGAAGCGCTGGCGAAACCCTTGATGAAATTGAACTTCACTTCCGCCCAGCCGCTCCATTCGCCAGGACGAAGCAGAATATCCTCATCACCCATTTCAATCCGGATATTATCTTCCACCGGGTCGATATAGATGGTGAAATCGGCGTAGGACGGCGGTTCGCCTTTGACTAATGAATTAGTTGGACCTTTAATTTGAGTGTGGATGACTCCGTTTTCAATATCCACCATAGTTATCTGCCCGCCGGCTACATCATCCTGGTACAAAGCGGAATCATCGGTGAAGAAGGTGAAAATGCCGTAAGTTCCTAAAATATCCGGAGCGCCCATGCCGGAGAAAGTTTTTTGTTTAGATTCCACCGGCGGGAAATTGGCGGGTATTTTCCAAACGACAGCGGGTATTCCATGTTCTTCCAGTATTTCCCAGAAGGACTTGCCTTCGCGCATTTGCAAAGCTTTGCCGCCCTTCATAGGAATTTGATATTTTCCGATTTTCAATATATTAGAAGCAGGTTCAGTGCCGGAGGTCGATAGATAGGGGACACGATTCTGCGGATGCCGATGGATAAAATCGAAGATTCCATGCCCGCCCGGGTCCATACCTGTGATGAAATTTGACCAGGCGACCGGCGACTGCGGAGGCTGGCTGGTGGTCAATGGTGTGAAAGTTCCCTCCGCGGCAAACTTGGCGAATGTGGGCAATACTCCCTGATCCATAAATAGCTGCAATAAATTAGGATCCATCCCGTCGATTCCCAAAATCACCACTTTCTTACCAGCTGTCTTGAAATTGCTTCCTCCGCAGGAAAGTATCAATATTGAGAATAAAATGATAATTGGCAGTGCTACTAATAATCTCTTTTTGAACATGAAAATTAGACCTTAAATGAAATCATATATATAGGTTTTGCAGATTTATTGATTAATCGAATAAACTGTTACTATTATCCTCTTTTTCCATTGAAATCCTCGTGGCATTTTTAAATGTGATATTCTGATAGACCGGATAAGATACAGACCTGCCCTGCAGTAAATCCTCCACTGTGATTATCTGTATCCGGTCGTATTTATTAACCCATAAGGCGGGATTATAGTATCCCTGCTGTTTTGCCAGCAGTTCCATCTCTTTAGTCACATTTTCCTTGAAACATACAAAAGCGCCGAAACTGGTTTTCTCATGCTGAACAGTGGTGATGAAACTCCTCAGCATCGTCACACCGCATTTACCACTCTTGACCTCGATTAGAATGACATCCTTCTCTTTTTCCGATTTGTTGAAAGTGATATAGCCGTCATATCCGCCGTCGGCGGTCCTTTTGGGATTGGCGACGCCGTTCATCATTATCTCGACAATCCAATCCTGGAATTTCAACCGGCCCCTGTGCGTTTTTTGCGCAAGATCTTTAGCGGATGCAACATCTTTTGGAAAACCATTGATATCGATATTACTAACTATCTCTATATACTTTTCATCTGATTCTTCAAAAGGTTTTAATATTCTTTCGTAAATCAATCTTATCGCTAAATGGGAAATATCTACTCCTATCCATTTCCTATTGAGCTTTTGCGCTGATATTACTGTTGTGCCGCATCCGCAGAAGAAATCCGCTACCAGATCACCCTCATTTGAAGATATGTTAATTATCCTCTCTAAAAGATTTACAGGTTTTTGAGTTGGATATCCCAATCGCTCTTGTGAGGTAGGTCCTATAAAGTTAATATCATTCCAGACATCATGCAAAGGCACTCCAATATTTTCTTTCTCTCTCTTAATATATTTACCATCTTTATCCTTTAGCCTTTGCAATTTACCATCTACAACACCTCTAACTGTCTCCTCAATCCATTCAGGATGAGAATAAGGCTGATATTGCCGATTATAATTATAATCTTTGGATTTAGTATAAAAAAAGATAATATCATGCATCCGTTGATAAATTTTAGCTACATTACTCCATCTCCGGTAATGCCATACCAATTCATTCTTGAAGTTTTTTTCCTTAAATATCAAATCGCATACTATCTTCAAATAATGACTCATGGTTGGATCGCAATGCAGATAGAAACTGCCGGTCGGCTTCAATTTCTTGTGCATATACCATATTCGATGCGCCATGATCGTTAAATATGATACCGCCCCTTTTGATATCCTCAAACTGTCGAGCGTCTTCAAAAAGCGGTATAAATCCAGATCCAAATCCTGAATCATGTTCATCTCATCGATATAAATCACATTACTCCAAGTATCCGCAAAAGCCTGCTTCTGAGCCTTGGCGTCGGTCATATCGATGGATTCAAACAGGACATTATAAGCCCGCTTGGAGTTGAAAGGCGGATCGATATAAATCAAATCGATGCTCTCATCCTCGATCGATTCCTTCAACACCTCCAGATTGTCGCCGTAATACAGCTTGTTCATTATATTCCCCTTTTTCAATCGAACAGACTGTTTGAATTATTATTCTCCTTAATATCCACCTTCGAAGCGTTTTTAAAAGTAATATTCTGATACAAAGGATAATTGATAGATTTACCTTCCAATAATTCCTCTATCGTAATAATCTGAATCTTATCATATCTATTCATAAAAACCTGGGGTTCATAATAACCGGCGCCTTTCGCTTCAACAATCATCGGCTTGGTGACTTGTTCTTCAAAACAGACCAAGACACCGATACTCGCCTTTTCTCTATTTACCACCTCAATCAATTCCCTGATTTTATTGACATTCACATTTCCACTCTTAACTTCAATCAGCACAATATCTTTTTTCTCAGGTGATTTATAGAAAGTCACATAACCGTCATAACCCCCATCCGCGGTTTTTTTGGGATTGGAAACTCCTCTCAGCATAATTTCAATCACCCAGTCCTGGAATTTCAACCGGCCTTTTTTGGTCTTCTGCGCTAAATCCTTTGCTGATGCTATATCCTTGGGGAAGCCATTGATATCGATATTACTAACTATCTCTATATACTTTTCATCTGATTCTTCAAAGGGTTTTAATATTCTTTCGTAAATCAATCTTATCGCTAAATGGGAAATATCTACTCCTATCCATTTCCTATTGAGCTTTTGCGCTGATATTACTGTTGTGCCGCATCCGCAGAAGAAATCCGCTACCATATCACCTTCATTTGAGGAGGCTTTGATTATTCGCTCCAATAACACTTCGGGTTTTTGAGTGGGATAGCCCATTCTTTCTTCAGCCATTGCATTGATTGCCGCTATTTTCCAAACATCAGAAGGATGTCTATATTGCCCAGTTGATCTTGTGGCAGACACAACGCCTGTAGCGATCCTCCTTAATACTTCATCGCTTCTTTTCTCTTTAATTTCTTTAGAATTAAAATGATATTTTCTACTTTTTGAATATCTAAATATGACATCATGTTTTCTTGAAAAATCATTTTTAGGAATACCGCCAGTTTCATACCACCAAACAATCTCATTTCTGAAATTTTTCACTCCAAAAATCAAATCTAACACTATCTTCAAATAATGACTCATGGTCGGATCGCAATGCAGATAGAAACTGCCAGTCGATTTCAATTTCTTGCGCATATACCAAATCCGATGCGCCATGATAGTCAAATAAGACACCGCCCCTTTCGATATCCTCAAACTGTCGAGTGTCTTCAAGAACCGGAACAAATCCAAATTCAAATCTTGAATTTCATTCAACTCATCAATGTAGGAAACATTGCTCCAGGTATCGGCAAACGCCTCCTTTTGCGCCTTCGCATCAGACAAGTCTATGGATTCAAAAAGGATATTGTAAGCCCGC
>JADHWD010000121.1 GCA_016783645.1 bacterium | reverse complement strand
ATCAAATACACATCAGAACCAGCGCCGTAGGAAGAAGTATATCCCGCAATGATATATCCGCCGTCAGAGGTCTGCTGAACGCTGTGGCCTCTATCATAACCGCTTCCGCCGAATGTCTGCGACCATGATTCATTCCCATTCGCATCAGTCTTTATCAAATAAAAATCAGCAGAACCAGCGCCGTAGGAATAAGTTGTTCCTGCGATGATATATCCGCCATCCGATGTCTGCTGAACGCTGTAGCCATCATCACCAGAGCTTCCGCCGAAGGTTTGCGACCATGATTCATTCCCATCCGCATCCGTCTTTATCAGATAGACATCAGAACCAGCGCCGTAGGAGGCAGTATATCCCGCGATGATATAGCCACCATCACTGGTCTGCTGAACGCTGCTGCCGATATCATCATTGCCTCCGCCGAAGGTCTGGGTCCACAGGGTATCCGGCTGGGATAAAGCTGATGCTGTGAGGATGAAAATCCCCATAATTGTGATGAAACAACTTCTCATTTTGATTTCTCCTTTGATTTGATTAAGTTAAAAAAATAAATATTTCTATATGAGTATGTCGGGGTCAGGGACGACCACGACTACATGGTGGTGACGCCTACCTTAGTCTCGTAGTCCGGGTCGTCCCTGACCCGGACATTCATAATCCCAGGTTATCAGGGCGAACACATGGGTTCGCCCCTACAGCGAACATTCATTGATGTAGGAGCAGACCCTCGTGTCTGCCCTTTATTCAATATTATTCTGTTCCGGCGGATATTGTCCGCCGTACGGCGGATGTGTCCTGCCACAATAGTAATAATAACACAAAAAAAGGAAAAAGTCAAGAAAAAAGGAAGAGAAATTTAAAATAGTGAATTTAGAATAGTGAATGAAGATTCACTGGCTATTTTGGCTATTATAGCTATAAAATCCGAAATCCGAAACACCAATGACCAATCAGTCTATCCGAATATGTCATTGCGAAAGGCTGAAAGCCTTGCGGCAATCTCTATAATTGATTATTAATAAGAGAGATTGCTTCGCTTCACTCGCAATGACAAAGGTGTTCTTCATATTCTCAGACAGACTGTAATGACCAATGTCCAATGACGATTTTCATCTGCTTAATCCGCTTAATCCGCTGTGAATATTTTTGCCTTTTTACTTATCTTGTGTATCCTGTATATATGTCCAATGACGATTTTCATCTGCTTAATCCGCTTAATCTGCTGTGAATCTTTTAACTTTTTCCTTTTGCCTTTTTACTTATCTTGTGTATCCTGTATATATGACTAATGACGATTTTCATCTGCTTAATCCGCTCAATCTGCTGTGAATATTCCTCCGATTCCGGACAAGCAGGAATGACGATAAGCGAGTATTGTGAATCTTTTCAATATTCAGTATTCTGTATTCAGTATTTTCTTTGAGTTTTCGGAACGCTTTTTGACTTTTTATGGTATAAATCTTAACTTGTGAAGATATGATTATGGAGAGGCGCTAATTGCGGGATAAACTGCTGTTAATCATCTGTACCGCCTTGCTGGCCGGCTTGATACCGGCTTATGAATCGGTGTTCCGCCCCAATCAGGCTCCTCCGATGAAGCATCTGGCTAAGATTGTCATCGATAAAGGGGACAACCTCAAGCGCATCGCCGCTAAACTTGATTCGTTATGGCTGGTGGACAACGCCGGGCGGTTTGTTTGGGCTTGCAGGTTAATGCTGATTGAGAAGGCTTTTCCCGCCGGAACTTTCGTAGTGCCTTATGGGCTTTCCAACTATGAGTTAGCCCGCAGGATACTGGTCAGCGGCGTCAACACCGCTAATATCACTATCCGCGAAGGCTGGACCGCCAGAACAATCGCATCGGTTCTGCAAAGTGAAATCGGAATAGATTCGGCGGAATTTTTGGAAAATGTGTTCGACAGTTCCTTCGCCGCCAGCCTCGGACTTGAAGCGCCTTCTCTCGAAGGGTACCTTTTTCCTGATACATATAATCTCTATTTGGGTATGGACGCCCGTCAAGCGGCGCGAAAGATGGTTCAGCATTTTCATCAGATGTTTGACGACAAGATGCAGCGGCGCGCTTGGGAAATGGGATTCACCGTTAGAGAAATCATGACTTTAGCTTCCATCGTCGAAGGCGAGATAATATTCGGCAGTGAAGCGCCTTTGGTATCGGCTGTCTATCATAACCGCTTGAGGAAGGGGATGCGTCTGCAGGCGGATCCCACTATTCAATACATCATCCCCGACTCGCCGCGCAGATTGAGATTATCGGATCTGTGGATCGATTCGCCCTATAACACTTACCGTATTAACGGACTGCCGCCGGGACCGATCAACAATCCGGGATTACGCGCCCTAAAAGCCGCCCTTCATCCCGCCGATGCGCCCTATCTATACTTTGTGGCGAAAGGCGACGGCTACCATAGCTTCAATGTGACATTGGCGGAACACAACGACGACAAGCGGAAATACGCCCGCGCCCGCAGAATGAGATTCAATGATTAATGTAGTTATCCAGTTTGTTCAACCAATTTATTGGGCAGGTTACAAACCTGCCCCTACCAAAGGGTTATTGTAGGGGCGGGTTTTTAACCCGCCCTTATTGAATAATAAGATTTCCTGACCTAAATGGATAACCGGATAATATGATGTGTCGCAGAGTCCCCGCACTCTGCGACAATCTCTTAAAATACAAATATATACAACAGAGTGCAGGAACTCTGTTGCACTTGTAACATCACTTTTTTTAATTCTCGGACAGATTGATTAACATGCTAACTTGCAAACTTTTTAATTACATGAACATTTTAGACAACCTCAATCCCGCCCAGCGGGAAGCGGTGATAAACACCGATGGTCCTTCTTTAGTGCTGGCCGGCGCCGGTTCCGGTAAGACCCGCGTCTTGACCTATAAAGTAGCCTATATTCTGAAAGAAGGATTAGCTAAATCCTGGGAAATATTGGCGGTCACTTTCACCAATAAAGCCGCCGGTGAAATGCGCTCCCGCATCGAAGGATTATTAGGTGAAGATATCGGCAAAATGTGGGTGGGCACTTTCCACGCTATTTTCGCCCGAGTTCTGCGGCAGTACGGGCATCATCTGGGATACAATCAGAATTTCGCCATTTACGACCGCGAAGACCAGCTTAAAATTGTGAAGGAGCTCATAAAGAATGAACCCGGTTTGGGATGGCTGGATAATCCTCAACGCGCGCTATGGATAATTTCGAGCATCAAGAGCAAACTGCGGCCGCCGGAGAATATCGGCGGATATCAAAATTACGACCCGGAATTCCTGTTTTCCGCTTATGAAAAGCGCCTGAAGAATTCCAACGCCTTAGATTTCGACGATTTATTAGTGAAACCCTTGAACCTGTTCCAGCAGAATCCTGAAATCGCCGCAATATACCAATCCCGTTTCCGCTACATATTAGTGGATGAATTTCAGGACACCAATATCGCTCAGAACGAGCTTTTAAAACTGCTATGGCTGAAGCACCGCAATATCACAGCGGTGGGTGATGACGACCAGGCGATATACGGCTGGCGGGGAGCGGAACTGAAAAATATACTGCAATTCGCGCGGGATTATCCCGGCGCTAAGATATTCCGGCTGGAGCAGAATTACCGTTCCACCGATTCCATACTAAAAGCCGCTCAGGCGGTTATCGATAACAACAGAGGCCGGCACAGTAAAACCCTTTGGACTGAAAAAGTGGGCGGAAATAAGCCTGTTTTGATTTCGGCGGATGATGACCGGGAGGAAGCGGCGGTTATCGCCAAGGAGATACTCCGTTTGGTGGAAACCGGGCGCAAACGCGATCAAATCGCGGTATTCTACCGCACCAACGCCCAATCCCGCATACTGGAAATGTTTCTACTGGAAGAAGGCATACCTTACACCATCGTCGGCGGATTGAAATTCTACCAGCGCAAAGAAATCAAAGACTTATTAGCATATTTGAAACTAATAATCAATCCCAATGACAATGTATCCTTTGACCGGGTGGTCAAATTTCCGCCGAGGGGGATCGGCGCCGCCACTATCGCAAAATTGAATGAAACCGCCTCGGCGAAAAACATGCAGGTTCTGGAAGCGGTTGACGCTTTGGATGAATCCTCCGGTCTGCGTCAAGCGGCTATAAATAGATTGAAAGGCTTCGGCTCGCTGATAAAAAGACTGACGGAATACGAACGGCAAAACAGCTTCCCCAATTTAGTGAAATACACTTTGACGCAGAGCGGTTTGATGGAACATTTCATGGCGGAAGGCACCGAAGAAGCCTTCTCCAGAGCGGAAAACCTGCGGGAATTCACCGCCGCCGCTGTCGATTATTATAAGAGGTACCCCGAAAGAAATCTAATAGATTTCCTGCAGGAAGCAGCGCTGGTGTCTGATACCGACGAATGGGAAGAGGGGGAATTGGTCAGCCTGATGACTCTGCACAGCGCCAAGGGTTTGGAATTCCCTGTGGTGTTCATCACCGGATTAGAGGACGGCTTGTTCCCCTTGATTCGCAATGACCAGCCGGATATCGAGGAAGAACGCCGGCTGTTCTATGTCGGCGTCACACGGGCGGAAGAATTGCTCTATATCTCTCATACCGGCTTCAGAAGAGGCGGGATGTACAATACCCCTTCACGATTTCTCAAGGAAATCCCCAAAGAACTGCTGGATACAATTGAAAGACTTCAACAGAGATTATCGCGCGCTTCCCGCAAAGAGACTAAACATGATAAAATTCCCGCCTTCGACTCAGCCAAATTCAAAAGGGGCGATATGGTGAATCACAGCAAATTCGGCGATGGTATAGTCGAAAGTTGCGAAGGGAAGGGCGAAAATGAAACCGTGACCCTCTTCTTTCGAGGATACGGCATGAAGAAACTGTTGGTGAAATTCGCTAAATTGAAATTGGTGAAATAATTCTCGTATCTTCACTCTCGTTCCCACGCTCCCGCGTGGGAATGCAGACTATCTTCACTCTCGTTCCCACGCTCCAGCGTGGGAATGCATACTAGACCCTCATACGCTGCGGCGCGCTACCAAGCATGAAAATAGTCTCAAGGGCGACCGCAAGGGTCGCCCCTACATCACAGGATAATTGTAGGGGCAGACCAATGTGTCTGCCCTGCATTCAATAATGTTGCTCTCGTTGGGAATGCAGACTATCTTCACTCTCGTTCCCATGCTCCAGCGTGGGAATGCAGACTAGACCCTCATACACTGCGACGCACCACCAAGCATGAAAATAGTCTCAAGGGCGACCGCAAGGGTCGCCCCTACATCACAGGATAATTGTAGGGGCAGACCAATGTGTCTGCCCTGCATTCAATAATTTTGCTCTCGTTGGGAATGCAGACTATCTTCACTCTCGTTCCCACGCTCCAGCGTGGGAATGCATACCATTGAGATAGTATTCCCCGGTTTATGATAAACCATGCTGCCGTTCTGTCTTTTTATAGGAAGGATAAGGGACATCACTCAATTATTTTTAAAAATATTCCGAATAATATTCGTATTATTAATCTTCACCACCGTCATTTTCGGCGGCAGGGAAGAGGATTTCAACTTCGCCCTGAAGTTATACAAGGACGGTTATTACGATTTAGCGGCGGAACAGCTTAGTCAATTTGTGGAATCCTATCCCGATGATGCGCGTATCCCTCAAGCGTATTTCATGCAGGGTAACGCTTATTATCAGATAGAGAAATGGCGTGAATCCAACGCCGCTTTCTTAAGAGTCGCCTTGCAGTATCCTGACAGCCGTTATGCGCCGGAGGCGATGTTTTTATCGGCGCAGTGTTTGAAAAACATGGGAAAATGGCAGGAGGCAGCGAGGTCGTTTGCCGCTGTGTTCGATTATTACCCGCAAAGCGAATTCGCCGCTAAAGGGATCGCCGAATCAGGCATGATACACCGTTTTATGAATCAACCGGAAAAAGCCGCCGCATCCTTCCAGCGCATACTGCAAAGATATCCCGGCACCGCATCTGCTTCTTTAGCTTACTTCCAGCTCGGCGGAATAGCGGAAGAAAGCGGCGATTTGTCTAAAGCCCTCGAATATTACCGCTTGTCGGTCAAATCCGCCGATGATGACGCACTTGCCGCTCAAGCGCATATCCTTTGCGCTTTGATATTGAACAAACAGGGTAACTGGGACGCCGCTGAGCAAGAACTGCTGGCGGTATTGTCCCCGCCGGTTTATTCCCAATACGCTAAACTCCTGTCCGCCCAATGTCAGCGGCAGAGAGGCGATTTCATCAGCGCCGATAGTCTGGTGAACCTCGTCATGAAGCAAGCCGCCGCAGACTCCATCATCTTTATGGCAAGAATAATCGCCGGAGATAATCATTATATTAGAGGACAATTTGAAGATGCGCTGGAATCATACCAATCTATACCTCCGAACGATTCCCTCAAACTGCGGCTGGGATTAGTATATCTCAAACTCGACAGCCTCGACCGGGCGGTGAGATATTTTTCCGAGGTTATCGCCGGTGAATCCAATGATGCGAATAGAACCTCCGCCTTGAACGAACTTATTGCGGTATATCAGCGTAGTGAAATGAGGATCGATTTATCCGCTTTATTCAGAAAATTACTGCCTAATATCACCGGCATCGAAGGCTGGATGTGGTACGCTTCCGCTTTAGGCGAAATCACATTTAATACCGGCGATTATGTGACCTCCCGCAGATATTTTGAATCGTTAGCTGAAAAAACTACTCCCTTCTCCGACGACTGCAGTTATTATCTGGGAAGAATCGCCGAAATCGGACAAATCACCAGCAAAGCCTTCCAATATTACCGCTCATTACTGCGGGATTTTCCGGGAAGCGAATATTGCCCGGAAGCGGCGAAGCGGATCGACTGGCTTAGCAAATTCATCCCGGCGGAGAACCTGATGGAGAAAATCGCCGCATTAAGCGCGCAAAGCCAGGATTTTCCCAATAAAGGTGTGCTGGCTCTCAATTGGGGATTATGTTATTATAATGATTTCAAGAACTATCAGAAAGCCGCAGAACAATTTTCCTCTGCTCTTCAGACGGGATGGCTGTCCAAAACCGAAGGCGAACAGGCGCGGAGATTATTGATAGAATGTTATATGACGCTGGCGCATGATAATCCCGCAATGGAAGATTCCCTCCGGTCAGCTAACAATCTCTACCTCAGGAGCCATCCTGACGGGCAGTCCGCCCAAAGTTTTGAACTGCGCCAAATACGCAGTGAATATTCCGCTTCCGATCAATCCCGGAATTCCGCCCTGGAATACGCCGGGAAACTGCGGTCTCTGCTCGATAAATATCCCCAAGGAGACGCCGAAGATGAGATACTGGCGCAGTCAGCGCAGATATATATCAATTCACTAAAAAATTATGAGACTGGTATTCGTTACGCCGATACGCTTCTGAATGAATTCCCTGAGTCCGGATTTAGTGAAGAAATATTGATAACCCGAGCCGGAGCGGAATTCGTTTCGGGCGATACCGTTTCCGCCGCTGAAGATTACCGGCTTTATATGAAAAATTATCCCAAAGGTTTTCACATTGCCGGCGCTAATATGGGATTATATGAAACCGAATCTGATAATTCGGAGAAAATCAAGATACTTGAATCGATCATCGAGCGTTATTATTATCACTCTGTCATCCCGGAACTGCGAGAGAATTTAGCCGATTTATATAGTCAATCCGATCAATATGACAAAGCTTTGGCGCTATACCGGCAGTTACTTGAATTATCCCAATATCCCCGCCAGTATCAGGGTTCGGATGAATTACTGTTCAAAATCGCATTAGTCTATCGGAAAACCGGAGAATTTAATTCCGCGCGGGAATATCTGCTGGAATACATTATCAGCCAGCCTGCCGGAGCGTATCTTGAACAAGCTTTATTGACGCTGGGAGAATTATCTGAGGCTGATGACAGCGCTCCTGCCGCTCTAAGGTTCTATCAAAATCTGATTTCCCGCGGTTCTGACAGCGGTTTCGATATATTAGCTATGGAAAGGATGGCGGGAATTTATTACCGTATCGGACGCTACAGCGAAGGACAGCGGATTTTCGGAATGCTGGCGGAGCAGACCAATGATGAATCATCCGTGATGAAATATCAAGCTCAAGTGATAGTGGGATATTACCGCCAGGGATTACTCAATAAAGCTCATGAAGAAGCCGTCAATTTCGCCAAACTGCACCGCAAAAACGAGAAATTAGAACATTATCAAGCGCAGTTCTATTTGGAAAAAGGAAAGTATACCGCCTCGGAGAAAAATTACGATCAAGCCCTCGACGCCTTTGAAACTATAACAAAAAAATATAAGAAGACGGAATTTGTAATTGAAGCGGAATACGAAACCGCCAAGATATATCTGCTCACCAAGAAGGTCGAAAAGGCGTTGGAAACACTTAATGGAATCATTGAAAAGTATCCCATAAATCCCCTCCTCTCTTCAGTGTATTTGACTTTAGGAGCGCATTATTACCGTCAAGGGCAGACTCAAAGCGCACTGTTGAATTTCCAGAAGGTTCTGCAGGATTCAAACGCGGTCTCATTATGGCCCGCCGCTATGCAGAATTTAAGTATAACTTATAAAGATTTGGGACTATATCAAGCGGCTTTGTCAACGACATTAAAGTACATCGAAATGTTCCCTAACCGCAATGATATTCTGCAGAAGAAATTCGATGCGGCTTTGATGCACCTTAGCATGAAAGAATATGACCGGGCGCTGAAACTGCTGGACGAACTGCTCGCATCGGCTGAAGGTGAATTCAAGGCAGAAGTGCAGTATTATATCGGCGAAGCGTATTTTGAAAAAGGCGATTTCGCGCAAGCTTCTTTGGAATACATGAAAGCGCGCTACCTTGACCCGCAGGGCGGTTTGGATTGGGCGGTTACAGCGATTTATAAAGCCGCTCAAGGATACGAGAAGCTGGGAAAATACCATGAAGCCGCTAAATTATACCGGGAAATCATAAAATCATACGGTGAAAATTCCGATTTCGGTAAAGGAGCGAAAGCTCAATTGGACGCTATTTCGGATAAAATTGATAGATAGGAGTTAGGTGTTTTCAGTAGGGGCGAAGCATTTTATAATAAACGACATTATAGCTTGTTCGATAGTATGTTTTACAATGACTATAATCCCCCTTAGTCCCCCTTTAAAAAAGGGGGAAATCTGACTCCCCCTTTACTAAAGGGGGGAAGGGGGGATTACTAAATGAT
>JADHWD010000120.1 GCA_016783645.1 bacterium | reverse complement strand
ACATGAACATATGTCTTAGTATTCGACCCTGAAAGGGTCGCATGTGAATAGCCGTAGGTGAAACCTACGGTATAAATTAAACGAAACGGTTCGACCCTAAAGGGGTCGCACAAATACCTAATATTATTGTCGCTCATTACAATATTCCGGGTAGTGTCCCTATATAGTTGTTTTATTGCATTAAATTCGATTTTATGCTGATTTGAAAATAAAAAAATGGTAGGTCGGGGGCTTGTCCCCCGACAAATTGTGCGGGGGGATAAACCCCCCGCCTACCATAACAATTATATAAGGACACCACTATATTCCAAATATAGAGAAATTAGAATCCGATTTCCTCGCTGGCAATAAAGATACTCCCAAAATCGGATACCTCTGTCTCCGTGTACCGCCGGAGTTGATTGAAGCGATGGGAGCGGTCCCGGTGAGGATTGTTCCCCGCCGGGGATTCATTCAAACGGATACGCATCATCTGCGTAGCGACGCCTGTTCATTCTGCAGAAGTCTCCCGTCGATATTGAATCTGCCTTTCTATCAAAACTTAACGGCGCTGATTCACGGAGCCTGTTGTGACCAGATGCGCCGTATGACTGAGACGCTCGCTAACATATCGAAAGTACCGGTGTTCCTCTACGGCGCACCGAGGACTTACGGAGCAGATTCGCTTTATTTCCTGAATGAGATGCGTTCCGCCTTTGAAAAAACGGCGGCGGAGCTCAGTATTACAATCGATGAAAGTTTATTACCGGCAAGGATAAAGGTCAGGAACCGTTTGAAGGAAAGAGTCTTTGAACTGCGCACGGCGGGTTTATTATCGACCGCTCTTCTTCATCAAATCGCCGCATCACTCCTGCCGCCGGAAAAACTGATTGAATTTCTCGATAATTTAGAGTCGGATAATACCGGTTCAACAAAAGTCCCTGTAATGCTTGCCGGCAGTATCCCCGGAGTTTGGGAGTTGAAGGTAATGGAAGAATCCGGCGCTCATATAAAAGCCGACGCCACTTGTATGGGAGACCGGGTGTTTCAACATCGCGTGGATGAGAATATCGATCCATGGACAGCATTGTATCAGTCTTATATCGAAGACAATGACTGCCCTCACCGCCGGCCTATGAACCGGTTAATCCGATACATGCAAGAGCTGGCGGGAGAGCGTGAAGTCCAAGGTGTGATTTACCGCTCATTGAAGTTCTGCCATCCCTGGGGATTATCGGCGGAAAGGATGCGGAAGGAGTTGAACCTGCCCTTCCTGCGGATTGACGATGACTTGTCTTCGCCGGCGGTGGAGACTTTCCGCACCAGGGTGGGCGCGTTTGTGGAAATGTTGAATAGTTAAGCGGTGAAGTGGTGAAGTGGTTAAGTGGTGAAGTAGGGGTGAAGCATTTTTCCCAACATAAACGCACATGTATCACCTTCTCAAAATGCTTCGCCCCTACAAAGGCTTTTCTCCGAATTCCGAATTCCTAATTCAAACATAAACAAATCCTTATTTCATTTTATGAATAATACAGGTTAAGGACGAAGCATTCTTGCAGCGTTAAAAGTTTCTTCGCCATTTACTTTGAAAATAGTAGCTGGGTGCTGGGGACTGGGGGCTGGAAATCTTGTTCCGGCAGGTCTTGACCGCTGTAAAGCGGTTGTGACCTGCCGGTGTCCTGTGTGTTGCAGAGTCCCCGCACTCTGCAGCATTCCCCGGTTTCGGAGAAACCGGGCTGCTACTGTAGGGACGCAAAATTTTGCGTCCCTACTATCCGCATTCTATTTTCATGCTAAGTTGTCAGCCGTACGGCTGATGAGGGTTTATCCTGTTTATCCTGTTCATCCTTGTTAAATTCTTGAATTATTAAGGTTATGGCAGAATGCTTCGCCCTCACAAAAATTGTCATCAAAAAATGCGCGCCCGGCAGATAGACTATAGAGAATGGCATCATCTATTCCGCCAAATACCGGAAGAGCTGGTGGAATCCACCCGTTATTACCGGCATTTGAACGACGCCGAATGGTCTAAATATCTGTTTCCCCCTTCGACTCATGCGGTCTATGGTAACAGGTTACTCAGGAAGCTGAAGTTCGACAACTCCTTAGCATCATTGCGGCTGTGGGGATTCGCTATGAGCGAAGGAGAGCGGTTATACCGCGCCCGGCAGTCAGGATACAGGGTAATAGCGGAGATGGGCGATTTGGGAGCGGTGACGCCGCTGGTTCATTCTTTCCCTGATACCATTTCGTTTTATCCCGACTGCCTATGGTGGACGCCGTTTCTGATGGAAAGTCATGTGCTGTTCAACGAGGCGGCGGAATTTGGATTAGGCGAAGACTGCTGTTTCGTCCGGGCGGCTATCGGAGGGTACTCCAAGCGCGCTTATTTTCCCAAGCCGGATTTGAATATCGGCGTGACCGGGGCAACTTGTGACGACATGGCGGCGGTGATGAGCGAAATCGCTTTATCCGGGGATGAAATCCATTGGTTTGAACTGCCGCACCGGAGTGAAGATAATTTCCAATACTCTAAAAAATTCCTCGCTGGCGAACATAAGAAACTATGTAATAAAATGGAGGAATTGACCGGAGTGAAATTCAGCGAAAGCCGGTTCAACGATGTTGTCGATAAAGTGAACCGCCTCAGAAGTCTTATAAAAGAATGCAAAGAATTGACCGCCGCTGACGGGCTTAATCCCATCGGCGGAATAGAGATGATGAATGTCGAATTTTCCGCCTTGTCATATTACGCCGACCTCGATGAGTGCTTGTCAGTGATCGAAGATTTCCGGGATATGCTTAAGGCGAGGGTGAATGCGAAAGAAGGTTATACCGGGCAGGATATTAAAATAATCTGGGTAACTCCCGCGGCGGATCCTATCTTGATAAACTATTTGGAAGAGCTCGGCGGAAGGATTGCGGGTTCCGAATATGTCATCAATCAAGTTACATCTCGGATAAGAAAAGATTGTAGTCCTTTCGAGGCTTTAGCGGAGGCTCAGCTTCAAGGCTCGTTGATGGGTTCAAGCGCTTTCCGGGCGCAGTTGGTGTTAGATGAAATCGAAAGGACTAAAGCGGACGGAGCTATCATATCCGGCATATTCGGTTCCAGCCACTGCCCCTTTGAAACCTCCATAATCATCAAAGCGGTCAGGGAGAAGGGACTGCCGGTATTGGCGTTCGACACGGCTCAGCCGGGGAAAGTGAAACTGCAGTCGCAGATATACAACCGTATGCAGGCGTTCATGGAGTCGATCAGAATATCAAGGAGCCGTTATGCCGGGTGAGATGAATCCCCGCGAAAGATGGGGGCTGTTGTTGATAGATGAAATCCCCGACCGGCCGCCGGTTTATCCTTTAGTTACATCACATGCGGCGGCGGCTTACGGATGCGATCTGATTCAATACTGCACCGACGGAGAAGTATTGGCGGAAGCACAGCTGTACGCCCAGAGGCTGTATCAGCATGAAGGATTATCGGTCTTCACCGATGTGGGGATAATAGCGGAGGCGATGGGTAGTAAATATCATCTGCGGGAATATGAAGTGCCAATCTTGGATAGTCCGATAATCCAAAATCCTGAAGCTGTCGAAGACCTGCGGATTCCTGATCCGGTCCAAGACGGCCGCCTGCCAGTCTATCTCGAAGCCATCGACAAGTTATATACCGCCGCCGGGGATATTCTTCCGGTATTCGCTTTCATCCCCTGCCCTTTCACCACTTCTGCCGGTTTGCGGGGGACGGAGGAATTTTTAATTAGTACGGCTTTAGCGCCGGAAAATGCGCATAAACTATTGGAAATTTCCCTGCAGGCGGCGGTCAAATTCTGCGATGAATGTATATTAGCCGGGGCGCTGCCGGTATTAGTCGATCCCTTAGCCTCCGGCAGTGTGATTTCCCGCAGCACTTTTAGTCAATTCGCATCACCTTACACCCGCAGGCTGATTGAACATCTGCACCGCTATGATTTGGACATCATGCTTCATATCTGCGGCGACACTTCAGGTATGCTGGATTTGATACCGGCGACCGGGGCGGATTTGTTCAGTATGGATAAGGCGGATATTTCTTCCGCTATAGCTATCTGCGGTGATAAAATCCGTTTAGCCGGCAACCTGCCGCCCCACGGATTATTAGAAGTGAGCCGGATAGATATGGCGCAAAAAGCGGAAGAGGCTGTAGAGAAAGGTATAACAAATCCCAAGGGTTTTGTATTGTCCACCGGATGCGAAGCGCCGATTAAAGCTTCGCCGGAAAAACTGCATAAGATAATCGAAATCGGCCGTAAATCTCACTATGATTTCAAATGGTAAAATATCAGCCGGTATAGATATCGGTTCCCGCTCGGTAAAAGTAGTATTATGGGACGGTTTAAATGTTACCTCCCGAACGATTATCCCTACCGGGTGGTATCCGGGGGACAGCGCGGCGAAGGCTTATCAAGCCGCTTTATCTCAAGCGGGATTGGAACGGGCTGAGCATATATTAGCCACCGGCTACGGCAGATTCAAAGCGGATTTCGCCGATGGACAGGTGACCGAGATTACTACTCACGCCAAGGGGATATCCCTCACTCTTCCACAAGCCCGCGCTTTAATAGACATCGGGGGGCAGGATTCCAAGGCGATGATTATAGGAGAAGGAGGTATAGTGAGGGATTTCGCCATGAACGATAGATGCGCCGCTGGCAGCGGAAAATTTCTGGAATATCTGTCCTCGGCGATGGCGATGGGAGTGGAGGAATTCGCCGCATTGGGAATGGAATCGAATAATCCGGCCTTAATCTCCACCGTTTGTACGGTTTTCGCCGAAACGGAAGTGTTATCATTGCTGGCGGAAGGGGTATCTAAGCAGGATGCGGCGGCGGGAGTGCACCGCGCAATCGCTAAACGGGTGGCGCAGATGGCGGCTTCTTTACATCCGCCCGCTCCCATTGCGTTCGCCGGCGGTGTGGCGCTGAATCAATGCATGGTTCGTGAATTATCTAATGCGCTCGGATGTGATATTATTGTGCCGGAATATCCCCTGTTCAACGGCGCTTTAGGAGCGGCGGTCATCGCCTTTGAACGCATCTGATATATTCATTAAGGATATTCACAACGAATTAAGCCGATTAAACGAATTGAAGCTGGTCATCTGTCACTCGTCATTGGTCATTCAATCTCCGCCTCCTTTTTGCGTCTTTCCGGCTTGTTCTTCGTATTTGAAAATAACTATTTCAAACTTAAATCCGGTTTATATCAGCCGGATTTTTCACTTTATATAACTATAATTTGCATCTTAGTCTGAAAGTGTTTATATTTTGACAACTGATTTTTCATCTGAAGACAGTTGATTAGTTTTAACGGTTTGATAAAAAAGCACTTAAATTTGACCTAATTCCGGAGGTCAAGAATGAAAAATAAACACGAACCCATCTTTTCCATCGGCGAGGCGGCGAAGGCGCTGGGGATTTTAGTGCCGGTTTTACGGAATCTGGAAAAAGCGAACCTGTTGATAACCGTGCGGACTGCGCATGGAAAGCGGCTGTTTTCCCAATGCGACATCGATTATATCCGGGGATTGATGAAACATGCGGCGAAGAAGGGTGTTACTCTGGAACAAATCATGAAAGAGCTGAACAACATCAAATGCTGGGAGATAGTGGAATGCGATTTGGAACCCCGCCATCGATGTCCCAAGTATAATCAACAAGGACAGCCCTGTTGGGCGCGCAGCGATATCACCTGCGAATATCAGTCGCAGAACTGCCATGAATGCCCGGTATATCTCTCGATTCCCAAAGCATTAGGAATAGCGCAATGAAATGTGATATATTTGATTCTATCTTGATTTTTTCGTAAATTGAAATAACAAGTTGCAAGTTACAAGTCAAAAAAACACCGTCATTCCGGCTTGTCCGGAATCGGCTGGGATTAATGATAATATTACATCTACAACAGAGTCCCTGCACTCTGTTGCATACATTTGTATTTAAAGAGATTGTCGCAGAGTGCGGGGACTCTGCGGCACTTCATGTCTTGAGTCTTGAGTCTTGAGTCTTGAGTCTTGAGTCCAAAGTCCAAAGTCTAAAGTCTAAAGTCCATTGATTCGCAGAACGATAAAAACTTTAATCTTACTCGCGGCTGTTATAGGCTGCCTTAGCTGCACTACCGGCAAATATCTTCTCGACCAGCCGGTATCGGATCCAATAATGTACACCGATGACACCCAGGATTCGGATTTAAGCCGGGTGGAGGATGGCGGATATTCCGGTTCCACCGGCGAGTGCCCCACATGATAGATTAAGCGCTTCGGTCCGAAGCGGAAGATTTCATTACAGGTAAAAGTTTAGCTTTCTGAAGCTTGGCATTATGCATGTCCGGGTCAGGGACGACCCGGACTACGAGACTAAGGTAGGCGTTACCACCATGTAGTCGGGGTCGTCCCTGACCCCGATATACTCAAAAATCTTGAATTGTTCAAATTCTTCAAAGAACTAAAGTGTTACCATTACAGCAAGGTTCAGCTCAAGATTAGATTATATGATCAGATATATTTCTTTTCCCTTCTTAAAATCCAACTGCGAACATCCCTCCCCCCGGGTGTTTTTTCGCCGCTGTATCGTGATATTAATCATTTCACTGGTATCAGCCGGCGAATCAATGGCTATAGGTCCCAATTTCGATTATTACACCAAGATAAAGCTGGAATACCAATACAGCGATTATCTGTCGTACGAATATCCGCCGTTCATACCCTATGAATATCCCGATCAAAACTTTCGTCAGCCTCTGCCCTTTTTAGCGGATTTTCCCGAACGCCGTTACTTGTGTAAAGTTACACAGGCTTTTGGGCCCGATGTTGAAACCGCCTTGAAATATCAGCATTCGGATCTCGATGACGGCAGACTCCAGCGGCTGTATAACGGCAGGGGACAGTACGATGTCAATGACAATTTCTCGGTTAACGGTTCTTTACAGTATACCATATCCACTAGCGACACCGGCGATTTGAAGGGTTATATGGTGGACGGCGGCTGCAAATATGATTTCGGCGGATTCACCATGATTGAACCGGGAATAAGCGTCTATTTCAACGAAGTGTCGGGCGCCAATCAGAATTCCTATTCATTCAATTTAAAACTACGGCAGGCTTTGACTAACTCCACCGCCTTCCAGTTGAAGCATAACTATTTCACCGCGGAAAGCGATAAGGCTGAATACCATTTCAATACACTGACCTGCTGGCTGTCGCAATGGCTGCCGACTCAGACCGCGGCGCATCTATCGATGCGTTATCATTGGGATTCAATTTCCAGCGTTTCCTACGCGCCGGGGCTGGAAGTCATACAATATCTGGATTGGGCGACATTATTAACGGTCTCTTACCGCCATTTTGAGATGACCAGCGATCAGGAGGAATTTCTGGAAAGGCTGATAACCGGCGATTATTTCATTTCAGATTCCTTTTCCGTGATTTTGACCCGCACCATGTGGAACGATACCGTCTTCATGCTTAAATATAGATATTACACCGGCAATCAGGATACGGATGTGAACACTTATTTGATTGGGATTGAGCAAGTGTTTTAAAATAAGTTTGCAAGTTCGTAGGGGCAAACGGCCGTTTGCCCCTACTTTTTTCAGAGTAAACCCTCATCAGCCGTACGGCTGACAACTCAGCATGAAAATAGTCTCAAGGGCGACCGCAAGGGTCGCCCCTACAAGGTAGAATTGTTATCTGTAGGGGCAGACCAATGTGTCTGCCCTTAACTCAATATTATTGGCGGGTTAAGAACCCCACCCTGTTGCTATTTTCAGAGTAATTGACAGTCTTTAGTTATCTATGGAATTGATTTTAAGTAAATATAGAAACAATATATTAGCTGTCCTGCCGTCAGCGGTTTTAGCGCTGGCGCTGCTATGCTGTTTTTCAAGCTGCGGCGAACAGCCCGCTTCGCCGCCGGAAATTGCGCCCGGTGATTTTCAACTGACAGTGTATCTGGATTCTTCCTGGACTGACGGAGAGGGAATTCTGCATCCCAATTCGATTTTAGCAGATGGTATCGATTCTTTGATAATCGATGATTCGCTTTGTTATTATAACCTGCCCAATCCGGCTGAAATAACTGATATTATTCCCGGTTACCACCGCATAGATGTCTATTTTGAAGATTACAATGATACTTTTTTCGATACCGTATTCTCCGGGGAATTAGCCTGTTTCAACCGGACGATGTCGTTGTTAGCTCCGGATTTCACCCTGCCGGCAATGCGGTATGATTTGGAACTGGAGCAGGTGGTCTATGATACTATTTCCCTGGCGGAACTGCAGGGGAAAGTCGTCCTGATATTCTTCTTCTCCTGGACTTGAAGCTACTGTATCACCCGGGAGATTCCCGGCAATGAAGAAGAACTGCATAGGGGAATTCAGCCTGACATAGCTGAAGCGTATGATCCCGATGAAGTGGTGTGTTTGGGGATAATTGAGCCGTTTGAATTCGCCTATTTCACTCCCCCGCTGGATGATTCGCTGTGGGTCTGCCATTATCTGGCGGGCGAACCGGTGCCGGTCACTCCCGGACCGATTCAGCCTTATCATTCCAGCAAGATAACTTTTAATATTCTGTACAGCGATGATGCTGCGGCGGTGATTGATGAGTATAGTTTCACACTGACTTCAACATACTATCTGATCGACCAGCAAGGGAAAAAGGTCATAAGATTTGATAATGTTAACGCTTCCAATTTCGATGCGGTTTTTGATAATATACTGCAATTGATTGACGGACTAATCGGGCAATAATAAATTGATTAACAAGGATATTCAGGATTAACAGGATAAACCCTCATGCGCCAGCGGCGCGCCCCGAAGTTGTCTCTCGTTCCCACGCTCCAGCGTGGGAATGCATACCAACAGAACAGTTTGCCATTTACCGCTCTTGGGCAGGTTACAAACCTGCCCTTAATGAAAAAAAAATTTCCTGACCTAGATGGATAACCAGATTTTATTTAGCGCCTCATTTAAAACCATCACCATACCGTCATTCCCGCAAGTCCGCTAAAAACGGAAGCGTCGGGAATCTTCTTGCTTTACGGAACCGATTCCGGACAAGCCGGAATGACAATAATAGGGTTATTAATGACTCTGTTGATTTAGTCCAAATCTGACCGATATTCGCCAAATTCAGTTTTGCAACATATTGTATTATTTATACTTGCAAATCGCAAAATCAGTAAAAAACTGTGAAAACATACTAAATAAACGGAATCAT
>JADHWD010000119.1 GCA_016783645.1 bacterium | reverse complement strand
TTCTGAAGTAAACACAAAAATCGTGGCGTCAGGTGTCCTCACCTGACGCAACACATAAGTAAGAAGATTATAGGAAATACTGTCAAGTGGGGACACTTGACAGCACATCCCGATTAACTTCATAGATCTAAAGTGTTACCTATAAATTAATAAGGAAAGGAATAGAATCATGATCGTGGACAAAATTTTAAAAGGTCATGAGCTTTTTGCTACATTGACAGTGGACGAGGTTAACCGGCTCAGCGCTTTTTCCTCGGTGAAGGAATTCAATGCTGGTGAAACGATTTATGAATACAATCAGGTAAGCTCGCATTTCTATATGTTGATGGAAGGAAAAGTCTATCTCATGCTTCCCGCTAATCCTCCGGATTTTTGTTTAGCCATATCAAAAATCGAGAAGGGTGAGCTTTTCGGCATCTCGCCTTTGCTCGATTCACCAAGATATACCGCTATGGCTAAATGCTATGAACCTACCAAAGTCCTGTCAATTGAGGCCAAACCTTTCAGAAAACTGCTCCAGACGAACTGCACGGCAGGATTGAACATCATGAATCAGGTTGCGCATATCTACTATTCACGATATCTGGATGTCTTGAAGAGACTCCATGATGTAGTGAGCCACATCTCCTTGATCCGGTAAAATTAATTTGTTCTGGCAGGTCTAGGCCGTTGTACAGCGGATGTGACCTGCCAGCAAATTTCTTTCACACTTTACACTTTTTACTTTAAAAGTATCAACTTACACACCGCGGCTTCATTCGCAGTCTGCAGTTTGGCGAAATAAATTCCGCTGGGAAGCTGACTGCCGTCGAACATCACTTCGTGCATGCCCGAATCGAGCCAGCCATCGGCTAACTTCGCCGCTTCCCGCCCTTGTATATCATAGATGACAACGCTTACATGCTGAGGCGTGTCTATATAATAAGACAGGTATGCTTGCGGGTTGAAAGGATTGGGGCTGGCGGAGATGGATAATGAAATTGCTTCCGGCTGTTCCGTCAAACCGTGCGCTTCCCATTGGGAAACCGGTCTCACTTCAAAATCACCTGTAACATTATCATCGATCCCCGACATCACAAACTGGAAGCTGTTATAATCCCAGATGACATCAGGATAAACACCGATATTTACAGTGTAGGTGTAAGTTCCGGGAGGGGCGCTGCCGGGGACATATTGTGTCACAGTTTTAGTTACCGTTGCGCCCGGCTGTATGGTGATTACATTAGCGATTATGGGGCCTCGGACACTGCTGTCAGGCATAGTCACCATGCTCCAGACATGAAAAGTCGCTGCTACAGGATCATTATTGGCTGCCCCAACTTCCATATCGAAGTAGCCTCCGCCTACAGGGATGATAATCGGCGGATTGACCGGCGTAGCTAAGAAACTAATATTCGACGGGACGCCGTCATAGGTCTGGATGGTTAATTCCGGCGCAGGTCCTACGGGACTGCCGTAAGCCCCGTAAAAATAGACATAACTGTAATAGGTCACATCGTTTTTAAATCCCAGGCAGATTTGATTATCCGCAAAATCGATTGACCAATCGTGGGCGAAGATATTAGGGGTGAAATCGTAGGAATAGACATAGGTGGAGAAGGGGATGTTGTCCACCAGCAAGTCATTGAGCGATAGCTGCCCGGGCGCTACTGAATTGCGGGTCCAGTTATCGTCATCGCTCCAGTAAATATCGACCACCGGATTGCTGCTGGGGGAACCGAAGGCGTTCTCCAGATAGCATCTCAAGGACATAGTGAGGACGAGGGCGTCGTCAGGGATACCGCTGCAGTCAAACAGCAGAAATCCGTTGATATTGTTAGTCGATGTGTTGTAGTAAGCGCGGTGGCGGTTGTCCTGCCAAGTCGAAGCGGCGCTGATGGAAACGCTTTCAAAGGGTGTGAGGACAAATACATCATCGGTGGACAAATTTGGATTCGGCTGAGCTGACTCAGCATTGGATGATGAAACTGCGCCTTCGATTGTTCCGTCATTATCGGATGCAAACGCCAGCGATAGAATCAGCATCGAAATGAAAACGGCGGTTAAGAATCGCATAGGGACCTCCTAAAAGGTAATGGATTAAATGAATTACGGGGATATTACATTATAAAGATACTAATTGAATTTGTCAAGTATTGAAGAGAAAAAATAAAAAAATATTAAAGGTTCAATGCGCTTGTATTCAGGAACAAAATTATCCGGCTTAAAGTGAAATAGTACAGGGGCCGCGATTTGAATTCTCGTAACAGTTTAGCTTTCTGAAGCTTGGGATTATGCATGTCCGGGTCAGGGACGACCCGGACTACGAGACTAAGGTAGGTGTCACCACCATGTAGTCGGGGTCGTCCCTGACCCCGACATACTCATAATTATTAATTTTGAGTGATTCCATGTTTTCGATTAGAACTATATTGATTGTTCATTTGATTATTTTGCCCGCAGCCGCCCTCTCATATAGTTATTATATATCACCGGACGGGAATGATTCCTGGCCCGGGACTCTATTATATCCCTTCGCATCCATCCAAAGAGCGGAATCATCAAGCGCCCCGGGCGATACTATTAATGTGATGAGCGGAGTGTATTACGAAACTGTTTTTATTCATCAAAGCGGTACAATTGACGCGCCTATAGTCTACCGAGTCCCCGAAGGCGAATATGCCACCGTCAAAGCTCAGGAAAATTTCTGCTTCTTCATCAAAGAAGAGAGGGAATACATTGTTATAGAAGGATTTTATCTGACTTTGGGATATTATTCAACGGAAGTGGCGCATGGCGCGGGTATCAGATGCCACGGAAATCACTGCACCTTCAAGAACAATCATTGCTATGACAACGACATGGGAGTATTCATCGAAACTTTCACCGAAGACACTTCCATCTGTAATTACGGCAATGTGGTGCGGGATAATATCTTTTCCGACAACGGTGAAGCGGGTGTGCGGATCAAGCGTTCCGATAAAAACTCGGTCATCAATAATCTCTTTTATCACAACGGCTACCGCATCGAACCCGCCGGAGCGATGACTTATTACGGCGCCGACAGCACGGTTATAATGAACAACACTTTCTGGGACAACGGAGGACCCTGCATTCATAATTACAACGGCACCGACCAGGAGATGACTCCGGTGACCACTCACACGCTTTTAGCCAATAATATCTGCGTCGATGTCAACGGCGGCATCTTGTTCAGAGTGGATGAAAATATGATGAATGATTCGACTAATTTATACCGCAATAATCTTTGGTGGAACGGTTCGCCCGGAAGCGATATGGTGATGTGGGGATATGATAATCTGGGGTATGATAATCCTCAGACACAGGGTGTGGATTTGAATTTCACTCATTACTTGATTGAGGCGGGGCTTTTAAATCCGGAATGCGGGACGGGGGCGTTGGAGGCTGATCCGATGTTCAATGACGGCTGGGGACTGGAACTATCGCTGTTGGCGGGCAGTCTGGGGATTGACGCCGGATATTCGACTCTGGAGCTTTTGGAATTGACCGGTTTAACCGCGGCGGCAAACAACCTGCCGGATGACAATCCTCCTGATCTGGGATTTCACTTTGAACCTTATATGTATGTGCTTAATCCGGCGGTGGATTATCCCTTGTCTTTCACCATACGGCCTAATCCTGTCGGCGGGACCGCTGTCTTTCATGTGGTGTTAGCTCCCGCCAATAATCCTATTATACCAAAAATCAGGATATTCAACATATTAGGGCAGGAAGTTGCTTTCCTGAAACCAACCGGGGATTCTCCCGTCAATAATTTCATCATCACCTGGCAGCCGCCGGATAATTTAGCCGCCGGGATATATTTCGCCTATCTAAGCGCTCCGGGATTGAAGGGGGGAAAGAGAATTGTGCTGTTGAAATAACTATGGATTTTGGACTTAGGTGATTGGGTGATTTGGAAAAAATTCACTGGCTATTATGGCTATTAAGGCAATCAAACTCGGAGTTTGAGAAGATTCACAACGAATTAAACGGATGAGAGATTCACAGCTGATGAAGCAGATTAAGCGGATGATATTCACTGGCTATTAAGGCTATAATTACCATCATTACCAGTGAATTATTTTCCAATGCGTCTAATCACCTATTCACTAAAACTCAGAGCCTTTCTCATCCGCTCGCCGAAATAACCACATTTACCGTGGTAACATCCACAATATCATCTACTGAACATCCTCTTGATAAATCGAACGAGGGTTTGGCAAGTCCCTGCACGATGGGCCCGATAGCTCTGGCGTTCGCCAGTCTTTGAGTTATCTTATAGGCGATATTACCGGCGTTGAGGTCGGGGAAGATGAACACATTGGCGCTGCCCTGCACCGGTGAACCGGGCGCTTTTTTGTCGGCGATAGCCGGCACAATAGCGGCGTCCACCTGCAATTCACCGTCCACCTTCAATTCCGGGCGCATTTTACGCACTCTTTCCGTCGCCTGGCGCACTTTATCGATAGTGTGATGTTCGGCGCTGCCTTTGGTGGAGAATGACAGCATCGCCACTATCGGCTCTTCACCGGTTAAAGCCCGATGAGTTTCGGAAGCGGAGACGGCGATTGAGGCTAATTGTTCCGCATCCGGTTCCGGCACTACCGCCCCGTCGCTGTACATGTATATCTTGCCGGAAGGCAGCACCATCATGAATGACGATGATACAATCTTGATTCCGGGTTTCAAGCCGATGATCTGAATACCCGCGCGCAAAACATCGCCAGTGGTATTGACCGCGCCGGCGACTGAACCATCGGCTAATCCCCATTTCACCAGCATCGCTCCGAAGAATAGCGGATGTTTCATCGTCTCCCGCGCCTGCTCCATGGTGATCCCTTTATGAGAACGGAGGCGGTAGTATTCCTGAGTGAAATCGGCGCTGAACTTGGAGGTTTTAGGATTCATCAACTGCGCGCCGTTTAAATCCAAGTTCCAGGCTTCCGCCTGACGCTCCATAGTTTCCGGATCGCCCAGGATTATCAATTTCGCCAGTTTCTCTTTTAATATTATATCGGCCGCCCGTAAAGTGCGTTCTTCACTGCCTTCGGGCAGCACTACTTTTTTGGGATTGGCTTTCGCTTTATCACAAATTCTCTGCATTATGCCGGGTTTTTCCATGTTTGTCTACTGTGAATTTAAATTTGAGTTGTATATTGAATCTTGCTGAATGCAAGATTTAAGTTACATGTTGCAAGTTACAAGTTGCAAGAATAATCAATTAATGTGTTGTAAACCTTCTATGGCCGGTAGAATTTGTAGTGTGGGTTCTTAACCCACCTTTATACATTCCCACGCTGGAGCATGGGAACGAGATAAAAAATTCCATAAAAAAGCCGAGGAACCGCCTCGACTCTCGGTCTATTTACGCCAACCGAATTTCCGCATCAAAGCGTCCTCCACTACCGGAGGAACGAATTTTGAAACATCGCCTCCCAGCATAGCTACTTCGCGGATTATGGTGGAATTTATATAGAAATATTTTTCATGAGGCATCAGGAAAACCGTGATTAAATCGCTTGATAACCGGCGGTTCACTAATCCCATCTGAAATTCATATTCGAAATCGGACACCGCCCTTAATCCGCGAATCAACGCATCCGCTTTATGGGCTTTCGCATACTCCACCACTAATCCGGAAAATGTATCGACCTCGATGAAGGGATATTCTTTCACAGCCTCTTCCACCAGATATTTACGCTCCTCTAAAGTAAAAGCGGGATTCTTGGAAGTGTTATGGGCAAGAGTCATCACTATCTTATCGAATAACGCCCCCGCCCGCGCTACAATATCAAGATGTCCGAAGGTAATCGGATCGAATGTGCCGGGATATATCGCGATGCGTTCTTTCATTTATAGTAAACAGTAAACGGTGAACAGTGAACGGTAATCCGCTGAACAGCGGATAAAACCGCCGGAATAATTATTGGCACTTCGCTGCTTCGTATGGGTAGTTGTGTGTAATCCCCCTTAATCCCCCTTTAAAAAAGGGGGAAACCGACTCCCCCCTTTACTAAAGGGGGGCAGGGGGGATTATTAAACGATTTGCATCAAAATCGCTGATTATAACATACTGTTCAAATCAAAACACTGACATACGAAGAGAGTAATAATTTTCACCCATACGATTCAGTGAAGAACCTAATTATTTAACTTGCTACTTGTAACTTGCAACTTGCAACTTAATATTATCAAGTCAAATACTCAAAAGGTTCAAAGAAGAAATCGGTCTCCTTTTGGCCGTTGGTTAGACTGTCGGAGCCATGCACCGCATTAGACTCGATGCTTTTACCGAATAATTTGCGGATAGTTCCCTCTTCGGATTTTTCGGGATTAGTATTGCCGATGACTTTCCGCCAGTATTCTACTGCATTCTCGCGAAACAGAGCGGCAACAATAATTTTACCGGATATCATGTACTTCACCAGGCTTTCAAAAAAAGGTTTTTCGCGGTGAACGCCATAAAAATCTTCCGCCTCGCTCTGTTCCAGCCGGAGCATTCTCATAGCGCGGATTTGAAATCCTTCTTTTTCAACGCGCTGTAATATATCGCCGATATGGCCGTCGCGGACCGCATCGGGCTTAATTATCATTAATGTGCGTTCCATTTTGTCCTTTACCTTGAAAATAGGGTTTAGTTCATTGTGCTGTCGACTCTCCGCAGTCGACACCACTCAAATATCAGGTTGTAGGGGCGACCCTTGCGGTCGCCCTTGAGACTATTTTCATGCTTGGTGGTGCGCCGCCGGCGCATGAGGGTTTAATATAAAAGATTAATCGGTTATCCAGTTTGTTCAGCCAATTTATTGGGCAGGTTACAAACCCGCCCTTAATGAATAATAAGATTTCCTGACCTAAATGGATAACCGGAAAAGATTATGAAAATTGATGTAAATGTAAATCCTCTTTGTTCCTTGTGGATTCTCCGGTGTTCTTTGTGGTTTTTCTTTTTTTACCACAAAGAGCGCAAAGAAGGCGCAAAGTTCACAAAGTTTAATTATAACAGTAAACCCGGCGGGGAAAGAACAGTTCACCGTTTACTGTTCACTGTCAACTGTCAACTGTCAACTGTCAACTGTCAACTGTCAACTGTCAACTGTCAACTACTATCTTTTAAGTTCCGCCGCCGCGCTTCGGCCCAGATTGAAAGCGCGGATATTTATCACATCGGTGCCCTTGGGCGCTTTTTTGCGGATAGCTTCTATCATCGATTCCGGCTTCACACACTCCACCAATTCAACCATCGCTCCCAAAGCCACCGCGCTGGTGAACACCATCCTTCCCAGTTCCCTCTTAGTCAATTCGACGATGGGCACGCGGTAGACATTATATTGTTCCTCATCTACTTTATGCACCAGGTTGGGGTCGATTAAAATGACGCATCCCGGTTTAAGATTGTAGGCGAAACGGTTGTATGAGTTCTGCGCCAGGCACAGCATGAAATCGATAGCGGTGGTGCGGGGGTACTCAATCTCTTCACTGTCGATAATCACATCGGTTTTAGTGGGGCCGCCGCGCACTTGAGCGGTGTAGGTGGGGCTTTGGATTGCATTCTTACCTTCGAAATTAGCCGCCGCTTCCGCCAATATGTCCCCGGCTAATATCACGCCCTGCCCGCCGACCGCGGCGAAACGCGCTTCAAATCTATCGCTCATTTTATGTTCCTATGATTAATTGTTATTGATGTCGATTATTCACAAGCTATTAAAGCAATTAAAGCTATTAAAAACTAAGCAATTGTTCATGCATATCCTCCTAAATTATATTCTTTTTGCTCTTGAATCTTTAAAGGCGGCAAAATTCTGTCTTGCTCTAATTTTTCTCTACCAAAATTGATTAATAGTGAAATGGGATAATTCGTCGATGCAAGATATTTAATAACCTGAAAACGATGGACATTGTTCAAGCCATTACAACTCTTGATTTCTAAAATTAAAATTTCATCTATTAAAAAATCGAGGTAATTCAAGCCGACCTGTATTTCTTCATACATTACTTGAACCGGTTTTTGCGACTCAAATGGGATTTTATTCTTCTCAAACTCATATTCCAAAGCTTTTTGATAATATTCTTCCGGGAAACCAGGTCCTAACACCGTATGAACTTTCATACAAATTCCACGGATTTTGTAACATAAATCATTTAATTTTTGTGTAACCTTAAGCACTGGCTTCTCTATGTATTGATAATTAATAACTCAATATAGCTTTAATTGCTTTAATAGCTTGTGAATCTTTTAAAAATCACCCGCAGGAAATCCGCTTAACTATCTCCTCCACGCCTGCGATATAGGCGAAACCGAAAGATAGATTAAGCAGGCTGGCGAGATGCATTTCTTCGCAGATACTCCCGGTGGCGTCAGCGGTGAAAAATACCCTATAATCCCGGTAATAAGCGTCCCGCGCCGTCGATTCACAGCACATATTGGTCATAATACCGGCTATCACTAAATCTTCAACTTTAAGACAGCGCAGGACCGTTTCCAAATCGGTGTTATAGAAGGATGAATATCGGTGTTTCAATATCACTTTTTCATCCGGAAGCGGGGCGATTTCGTCATGTATCTCGCTTTCAGGACTGCCTTCCAAACACATCCCCTCCCACCACCAGCCCATAATACCGGCGTCCGATAGATTGGGATGATGAACATGCTTAGTGTATATCACCGGACGCTTAGCCTGCCGGAATGTATCTAATAACCGCTTCACATTAGGCAGAACCGCTAATCCTCCGCAGGTGAAAGTGGGTGAATCCGGGTCGAGGAAAAACTTCTGCATATCGATCACCATAAGCGCCGATTTATCACAGTTCAGAAGCATCTCATGGGTATTGAATGCCGATATCTTCTCAAGCCATTCTTTACCTTTGGATTGAATGGTGTTTTTTTCTACATAAGCCTGCATATAATTTTTGCCTTTGTTATTAAAGGATTGCCAGGATAATCAGCGTCAGGTCACATCCATCATACGGCGGACAAAACCTGACGCAACATTTAATGTAAGGACAGAACAATGTTCTGTCCCTACAAGCGATTATTTTCCGTTCCCGCTGGGTTTCAAGCGCAGCGTAACCCTGCGGTTTAAAATATTCCCCGGTTTCGGAGAAACCGGGATACTGTCAACTGTTAACTGTCAACTGTCAACTGTTAACTGTCAACTGTCAACTGTCAACTGTCAACTGTCAACTGTCAACTGTCAACTGTCAACTGTCAACTGTCAACTGTTAACTGTCAACTGTCAACTGTCAACTG
>JADHWD010000118.1 GCA_016783645.1 bacterium | reverse complement strand
TTCATCGAATAGAGTTAAGAGTTAATTGAATAAATTCAATGTTTTCATCCCTTTTATCCCTTTCATCCCTGTAAATTTTAATAAGGGGAAATATCACTGTAAGAGATGGACTCTTATACTTAATGCGTAAGATACTAAAATCTAAAATCCCCACCTTTTATTCCATCCCTCCGACTGGTCTTTCAAGTGCTTATCCCACCATTCCAGCATCATTTCCCGGTGGACAGAGTATATTTCGAAATCACCGGCGATGCCGTGGTCGTGGCCGGGGAATTTCACATAAGCTGTTTCCTTACCCTGCACCCTCAAGGCGGTGAACATCTGGTCCGATTCTAAACTGGGGACATTGACATCGGATGCGCTGTGCAGAAGTAATAACGGGGTGTTTATCTTATCCGCATGAAACAGCGGCGATTTTTCCACGAAAACATCCTGCGATTTCCAAGGATAACTTTGCGCTAAGGCGATATCGCCGTAAGTGTAACCCCAAGTTCCGCCGCCCCAATAGGAGGCGATATTACTGATTCCATACATCGCGACCGCCGCCGAGAACATATCGGTCTTGGTGATTAAATCCATAGTGGTGAATCCGCCGTAGGAAGCGCCGTAACAGCCCATCCGCTCGGAATCGATGAACCCTTTTTCCGCGATAAGTTTCTCCACTCCTTCGATAATATCCTGCGTGGCATGTTCGCCCCAGTCGTTGACATGATAGCTGGCGAATTCATCGCCATGAGCGATCGCTCCCACAGGTGTCAACGCGTACACAATATAACCATTCGCCGCCCAGAAATGATAGGCATAGTAAAAACTTTCATCCAAGGGAGACACCCCTGCGTAATAGTAGCAGATCAGCGGATATTTCTTGGAAGAATCGAAATCGGGAGGGTATATCAGCCAGCCATCGATTAAGTAGCCCTTGCTGTCAACGAAATCATAGCTTTCGACTTCACCTATTTTCACATCTTCCCATAATTTCTTGTTCAAATCACAATTCAAGGCGTATTCCCGCTTCTTTTTCAAATTATAGATGAAAGGTGAATCAGGGGAACTCAAACTCGAACCGGTATAAGCCAGCATCGTTCCGTCATAGGACAGCGATACATTGGTGAGGAACGGTCTTTCAGCCGGCATTTCTTCAAATTTTAACGGTTTGAATGGATTAACCTTCATTATTTTTATAAAGCCCCTCTTCAACGCCGGGAAATACAATGATTTATCTTTCGCATTCCACATCAATGAAGATTCTGTCCCGCCCCATTCGCAAGGGGTGAAAGGAGTATCGCCGGTGATGTTTTTAGTTTCACCGGTAGTAATATTCATCATATATATATCGACTTCGGAGACATGGGGCAGAGGTTCGACATCATCGGCGGAACTCAAATGACTGGCGGCGGTATAGAGCATATTTTCCCCGCCGGGCAGGATTGTCAGATTCAAGGGGCGGGTCTCAAAGGCTATCTTTTGCGATAACAGCATCCTGCAGGTGTTGTTCAGTAAATCTAACAGCCAGAATTCGGTCATGAAGAATGGTCTTTCATCGATTGCATAACGGCGGGTGAACACCAGTTTGTCTCCTTCCGGAGACAGGCCTATTTCGTCCACTGCGAAATCCCCGGTCCCGGTCAATACCTGAATCGTTCCGTCTTCCAAAGAACCCGCATATATTTGACGCTTGTCGGTCCAGTCAGTCAACCGCTGGGTCAAATCGGTCATCAGAGTATATTTATCAGTTCCAAGTTTATTCCTATCGCCGTCAGCGGTGAAATAGACCAATTTCCCGTCTTTAGAAAAGCAAGTCTGCTTTAAACCCTTGACCGGGCCGAGAAGTTTCTTGGTCTCTCCGGTTGATAAATCATACCGCCAGATTGCGGTTCCATCCGATTCTCCCATGCGGAAATAGAGCGCATCTCCTTCAGGAGTGAACTTGGGATTATTTATATTTTTGTTCAAATCGATGATGCGGATTAAATCCCGGCTTTTAGTATCGTACACCTCTATCCGGTTATGAGTTTTGAATTCTTCATCCCGGTGCGAACATACCATCGCCGCTTTAGTCCCATCGGGAGATAGAATTGTGGAAGACACCCGGTCGATGAGGGCGTAATCATCATATACCGCGAAACTGAATTGGGGATTGACCGATATTTCAATCGGATATGGAGATGTGATTTCACAGCCGATATACCAAGCGGTATCAAGTTTCTCTCCCTGGCGGATTGACTTAATTACCAGCAAATGTTTCCCGGTGTGCAGATCCAAATCCGCCCGCAAATCGTATTCCGAAGCGGAATGACATTCCATTTTACCGTCGAGATAGAATAATGCGGGAGTGTTATGTTCGATTCTGAAATTGACCGTCTGTCTCCGCCCGCTTTCAACATAGGCGGCGGTATAGACCACAAGCGCCGAGTTACTGTCCGGCGTTTCGGAAGATATTGGCAGTCGAACATCTCCGCCTGTTCTTTTCTCCCAGTTATATCGATGACCGTCAATCCAAGTTACGCCCTGGTTCACTGCGGGTCTCCATCCGGTCATATCAGTCTGTTCATCGTTCAATATCATTTCTATTGATTGGGAGGAATCGGCGAAGTGCGGTAGAGGCGCCGGCATCGGTCCCAGCGTCAGCCATTCTTGGATAGATTGAACATTGTCACCGGCTTGAATTACAGGCGCTAATAAGGAGAGGATGAAAATGAGCGATATACAAAATTTGAGCATTTATTTGTGAACTCCAAGTTTGATTTTACCGGCTCTTTTCACAGATGTTTTACAGATAATCCTTAAAGCGGCGGCGGCGTACACCGAAGCATGAAAATAAGGCAGGGACAGAACAATGTTCTGTCCCTGCTGTCTACCGCCGGCTATCTGCCGTTCCATCATGTTTCAAATCCGCTGTACAGCAGAAAACCTAACGAGCGCAGGAATGTTGTAAGTGGTCAAATCCGCTGATTCAGCCGATTCCGGACAAGCCGGAATGAGGAATATGGGGCGTTTTTTTACAAAGCTATAATGAACGACATTAAAAATTGTCCTTTGATAGATTTGGTGGTGTCCCTGTATAGTTGTTTAATAGAATTAAATTCGATTTCATACTGATTTGAGAATCATAAAATGGTAGGTCGGGGGCTTGTCCCCCGACAAATTGTGCGGGGGGATAAACCCCCCGCCTACCCTGACAATTATATAAGGACACCACCATAGATTTAACCAAAGAAATAATCCCCCTTAGTCCCCATAAGCGCTTACTTAAGCGGTTTTTTATGCTCTCGTAAGGGCGAAGCATTTTTATAAGTGATTAATATTTTTATTGTTAAGTAAAAATGCTTCGCCCCTACTCATTATGAAATGTTACCTTTATTTCAATAACAGCATCTTGCTCACGCCGGAAAATCCATCTGTTTCCAGTTTAGCGATATAGATACCGCTGGATAAATCACTTCCATCGAATACTGCTTCATGATATCCGAGTGACAAGTGACCAGTGACCAGTGACTGCACTTCCCGCCCTTGGACATCATATACAATCAAACTGACTTCACCCGCTTCTTTCAGCTCGAAACTGATGACTGTAGCGGGATTGAATGGATTGGGGTAATTGCTCATCACAGTGAATTTTTCCACAGCGGAGCTTGTTTCTTCATTGTCCCAGCCGCTGATGTTCCAGCCGCCTCCAGCGGAGAAATCCACCGCCGTTTTTTCAAAAGTGAAAGAACTCTCATCCCAGATATTATTCGGATAAGAACCCACTCTTCCGATATAGCTGTAGGTTCCGGCGGGCGCTGAGGCGGGGACGGTCTGAGTCATCTGGCGGGTCAACGAATATCCCGCGCTCATATTCAGATTTCGGTTGATGATGGGTCCATAATATCCGCCGGAGGGGAGTTGCGCCATAATCCAGGCGTTGAAGGAGACTGGATTAGCTTCATTATTGAGGATATTCACCGTATAATCGAAACTGCCGCCTATAGCGGGAATCACTATAGGAGAAGAGACCGGAGTCAAAGTAATATCGACATTGAAGGGTCCGGGCGAACCCAGCATGATGCAGTAAACCTGCCCTCCGTTGCCGAAGGTGCGGGCATGGACTGACTTACCCCCGGCGATTGCGTATAAGCCGTCATCCGATATGGAGCAGCCGAATAACGAACCCGGCTCGTCGATATCATCCAGCAGTCTGAATATCACATCGCCGGAAGCCATGTTAAAAGCGGTGAAGACATCGCCGAAGGTGGTGTTCAAAGAACCCCAGGAGGTGGCGATTCCTATAGAACCGTCATCGCACAGCCTGACATTATCGACATAATCGCCGTACTGCTCGTAATTCCATAACTGATTGCCGATAATATCGAATCCCCGCGCTTTTCCGGCGTAAGCGGGAGAATAGAGGAAGTTGCCGCCCATCACCGTCGAACCATCGCTGGATACCGCGACCGCGGTTACCCAGCCGCCCATGGGATTTGACCATTGCAGAACATAAGAGCTGCCCTGCCTCTGAAACAATTTCAATTGGCCGTTGAAATCGCCGGTGGCGAGATATTCGCCATTGCCGGAATAAGCCGGCATGGTCTGTCCGTAATTGCCTATTGTGGTCAACAGGCTCATGGTGGATACCTGATATACATAATGGGTGTTGTAAGTGCCGATGAGTATCCATTGATTGTCCTCGGATATATCCACGCCGAGGAGCTGGGTGTTGCGGTCGAATTCAGCGGTCCATAACGGATTGGCGGAAGCGCTGTCGAACACTAATAGTCTTGCGTTGGTGCTTCCGCCGGTCTCTTCGCTAACTGTTACTACATATTGACCGTCATCGGATACATCGCAGAATTTACCGTTGAAACCACCGGTATAGGTGTATTGCCAGCTGGGAGTAGGTCCTGCGCAGTTCAGCCATACCGATAAGGGAATAGTGGCGCCGGTGGAAGTGACAACATTACCGTCATCCGACGCCGCCACCGGCATGTAGAATGTGGGAACGATGGGATAGCTCCATAACGGAGTCCCGGCGCCTTGTGTGAGATGCTTATCCAGCCGTTCGTTGTTGAGGTACCAGCCAATATAAGAATACTGGCCGCCGCCGTCAACCTCCACATCATGGGCGATAGCGGCCGGATCTTCAGAATACCACAGGACTTCCTGATCGGTTTGATTGGAGACAAATTCACTCTCCCGTTGTTCAGGCTGTCCCGGTGTGATAGAACGGATTAGAATGTTTCCGTTCGCATCCGATGAAAACTCTGTCTTCACTCCTATTTCATCGGCGGAAACTATTCCGCAGATTAACAGAAGTATCGAAGCGGTGAAAACTAAGATTGCTTTGCGCATAATCGGTTCTCCTTTAGTTAAAATGATTAATAAAATAATACAATGAAAGATTATATGCAAAAAATCCTATGAGCGGATAAGAAAATTCCCGGATATAATTTATAATAATCAACTTTAATATCAATCATTTAATATTCCCCCCTGCCCCCTTTATAAAATGGGGGAGTTAGATTTCCACCTTTTTTAGAGGGGGGACTAAAGGGGATTATAATCATTGTAAAACATACTATCAAACAATTTCAAATGTCGTTTATTATAAATCGGTTTATTGCTTATATGGCTTTGAGTTTGTATATTAAGTACGCATATAGAGAGGGATTTGAGATTTGAGATAAGATTATATTTCCTATAACTTGCAGAATTGCAGACTTAATTTCAATTGAATAAACCCTCATGCCGACCGGTCGGGACAACAAAGTATGAAAATAGTCTCAAGGGCGACCGCAAGGGTTCGCCCCTACAATATAATTGGATATTTACTTGTAGGGACAGAACAGTGTTCTGTCTTTACTGGATTCCCGCCTGCGCGGGAATGACATAAGCAGAGAGAATTACTAACAGCTAACAACTGACAACTAACCTGAATTATTCATAAATTAACTACGGATATACAGGATATACAGGATTTATAATTCAAAATATAAATCTGAAAATTTGAAATATAAGATTTTAAAAATATAAAACTTATCCTGTTTATCCTGTTCATCTTGTAAAATTCTTGAATTAATGAGGCTAACAGCTATTTTCAGATTAAACCCTCATGCGCTTGTCGGCACACCCCGAAGCATGAAAATATGTCGGGATTGAGACAATCCCGACTCCACTTTATTGGTGTCGACTGCGGAGAGTCGACACCACATTGAAACCGATTCCGGACAAGCCGGAATGACAACTATCAACTATCGACTATCAACTGATTTCTATTTTCAGATTAAAATCAAGATAGATCATCACATACACGGCGCGCCGTGGGAATACGGCTGGGCGAATTACCGCCGTTCGGTGTGGAACGGATGGAATAACGGCTGTAACATCATCGGTATCGCCGAACATGGGCCCCGCTTGAATCACCGCGTCCCCTTCAGGTCGCTGTATTTCGCCGATTTCGACCACTATTTCAACACTATCGAAGAAATCAGGCTGGAATTCCAAGGTCATTGCGATATATTGACCGGCTTTGAACTGGATTATCATCCGGATATGGTCGAACACTATCGGGAGGTTCTGCCGCAGCTCCCGCTGGATTTCGTGATAGGAGCGGTGCATTCCATCGAGGATTGGATCGTTGATAATCCGGTCTCTTTAAAGAATAGTTCTTTCAAAGACGCTGACGCTTATGAGTTATACCATATCTATTTCAACGCTGTCCGGGAAGCGGCGGAAACCGGTCTTTTCAATTTCATCGCTCATCCCGATATGGTCAAGAAAGCGTTACCGCACGCCGGGATGAAGAAACCGGATAATCTTTCTAAATTATATCGGGAGACAGCTGATATACTGAAAGCCTGCGATACCGGTATCGAAGTGAATACCAGGGGATTAATTCTTTCAGATGTGGGGGAATTTTATCCCGATTTTGAATTCCTCTCCGCCTGCGCCCAGGCTGAAGTACCGGTAACCATCGGCTCGGATTCCCATGACAGCAATAGAGTGGGGGAGAGTTTTGAAGAAGCGGTCGATTTCATCCGGCAGGCGGGTTATAAAAAAATCTGCTATTATAAATCCCGCAGAATCACTTTCGTTGAAATATGAGACTCCCCGATTGGAAATCACCCGTTTATCCCATCACTGCAGGATTAATCCTGCGAATCACCCATCTCACCCTGATTTTTGACTCGCCGATATTACGGATTTTGATATTAGATTCCGAATTCTACCATAATTCCGCCCTTAAAATCATCAGCGGAGATATCATAGGGAACTTCCCCTTCTTCATGAGCCCGCTGTATTCATATCTGACCGCATCGATTTATTCAATCATCGGCGCTCAATCATTCGCTGTTGTCATCTTTCAAACCGCTTTAAGCTGTTTGACGCTGTGGATGATATGGAGATTGGCTTCATTGATTTTGAATGATGAAGCGGCGGTGATCGCAGCGTGGCTGGGAGCGGTATTTCCGGTGTGGATTTATTTCGACGGTGTTCTGTTGACCGCTTCAATTATCCTGTTCCTCAATACAGCCGCTCTGTTATTATTAGCCCTATGGTTCAAAGATCATCGTATCTGGCGGCTGTTCACCGCCGGGATAATGCTGGGATTGTCAGCCTCAGCGAGACCTAATATATTATTATTCGCCGCCGTTCTGCTGTTTTATCTTTTCAATGAAAGATTGCACAAGCCCGCTTTCTATGTATTCATGGGTTTGATTTTATTGATTATTCCTGTTTCCGTTAGGAATTATGCGGTTACCGGAGAATTCAGCCTCACGACAGTGTCCGGCGGTATGAATTTCTATGTTGGCAATAATCCTGACGCCACCGGTTTATATGTAGAACCGCCTTTTATAGAATCCTCCGACCCGGAAAGCGAGTATCAAACCTATCTGGAAGAAGCCCGCAGATTATCCTGGAAAGATTTATCTCCGGCGCAGGCTTCAGGGTATTGGTACAAAACCGGAATGTTGTACCTTCTACAAAATCCCCTCAGATGGATTCAGTTATGGTGGTGTAAATTCTTCTATTTTTGGAACAATCTCGAAGCTCCCAATAATATATCCATATATGCCGCACAGAGTTATTCTCCATTGCTTCGCGTATTTTTTTTAAAATTTGGGTTATTGATATCATTGGGAATACCGGGATTGTTCATATTGCCAAAATCGCGTATCAAGACTATATTTCTGCTGTATCTGATCACCATATTGATTTCTAATATAATATTTTTCACTTCCTCGGAATTCCGCTTTCCTGTCATTCCGCTGATACTAATCGGCGCATCTTGGGCTATTATCAAGATAATTGATGCTGTCAAGAATAAAAAACTCCGCTGGCATTATGTTGTTCTCCCTTTAATCCTGCTGATATTCACATTCTACCGGACTCCTCTGGCGGAAAAGCTGGCGAATCCCCGCATGGATTACCTCAATATCGGCAGCGTCCTTTTGCGGGACGGACAGCCTGAAGCGGCGGTGGGTTTCTTTGAACAAGCGGTTAGTTTGGATCCTTCCGCCGAAGACGCCCATCTGAAGATGGCGTATGCGTTGTTCGATTTACAGCGTTATGACCGCGCCGCCGCTGAATTCTTCATGGCCGGTTATCCCGTCACACCGGAAAATCTCCGAAAAATCGCCCTGCAATCCGATTCCCTCAGCATTAAGCTTCCATAAATTAGTTAACAGTTAACAGTTAACAGTGAACGGTTAACAGTAGGGGCAGGTTTGTAACCTGCCCAATAAATTGGCTGAATAAACTGGATAATCGATCATTTTATCTATTACCTGGATTCTGTGTTGTGTGCTTAAAATATTCACCCAATTGATGATAATATTATTTTTTTCTCTAAATGTTGAAATTCATTGATGTTAGTGTAATTGTATATTTTAATTGATTATGCATCTGCGCTATCAGTGAAAATCTGCGTTAATCTGCGGTTCTGATACTGGTTTACACAGAATCGAGGTATTAACGTTCATTCGCGCTCATTCGTGTCCATTCGTGGTAAATTAGTCTCACCAAAGTCAGTGAATCCCGGAACTTTCCGCGCATCTCCCTCGTATATTCTATAAAATATGCGGCAGTAAAAAAGATTTTTTTACCTGCGAACTAGTGTCGTGTCATATTTGCATTGATGTATATAATATGTTGGTAATTGTTTAGCATTTCGGAAATGTTCGACCCCTTCAGGGTCGGTTATATTTGGTAATTATTTCCGTGGGCTAACGCCCACGGCTATTCAGGTATTTCCCTTTCAGGGAAAACAAACTCGACCAT
>JADHWD010000117.1 GCA_016783645.1 bacterium | reverse complement strand
CAGGAAATCGAGGGGATGAAGATTTGCACTTACAGCCAGCCTTCGGCGGAATCGCGCCGAATAATCAATGCTTTGGGGCTGAAGCTGCCCAAAGAAAAGCTGTTTGTAAAATGACGCTTGTAAGTTATATATTATCAATCTTTTATGTCAATTCCTGGTGACAAATCCATTTTGTATGTATCAGATTAATAAGAACTTATAAATTACTTTGTCAAACTCAGGTTTATGTCAATTATCGAAAGTGATTCGCTCAACTTTACTCCAGGATATATATTCGGGATCATCCTTTTGTCCAGTGAAAATTATTATTCCATTATTGCTGTCGCTTACATCCTGGCTGTCTTCCAGAATTAATTCGATTTCGTTTTTCAGAATCACCACGCTCGAATGGCGGGTTTTGGGTGTAATCGATTTTATATTTTGGAAAGGGATATAAAATTCGGTATCGGAGATTTTTCCGTTTAAAATTTCAAATCCTTCGGCTTCATCCAGATCGAATACAATATCACCGTGTATAGAATCTCTGCGGAATATTTCAACAGTTCCGCTCAACTTTCCGGAAGGTTTGTAATAGCTGTACGGCCAGCCTGAATCTTCATTCGGTTCAAGTTCCAGTTTTTCGAAATCATTCCAAGGGACTTCCACCCGGCCGTATCTTTCATCAACTATCACAATACCTCTGTTTTCGTTATTGACATCATTAGTGCCCCGCAGGATGATGGATTTGCCGGTGTATGTGACCACTTTACTGGAATGATAACTGTCTTTCTCTATTGATTTAATTTTACCGAACTTAATTTTTATCCGCCCGTCATCCGAGTCGCCGTCAAGGATATCAATATCGAGGCATTCTTCATTATCCCACATAATGAATCCGGAATATTCTGCCACACGGGTAGTTACTTTGCCTTTCAGGCGGTTTCCCAGCTTATCGACCTTCTTGGGAGTAGGGAGGAATTCGATTTTATCAATTTTATCCCAATCAACTAATATTTCGCCGAAATCCACATCTATTACTAAGATATCCGCTCCTACATCTCCGTAACCCCTGATGTCATACTCGCTGCCGCTCTTCATCTTTATCCGGACTTTACGGTTTCCCTTAATCATGATGCTCTCGATGTCTCCGAAACGGGTGACGAATTGATGAATGGCGAAGTTGAAAGGCGAAAATTTTTTCTCTTTCTTCACATATTTGACATATTCATTCTCGGTTTTTTCCGCGTTGAAGAGATCATCCCAAAAACATTCCTGCGTCTCCCAGCGTAAAGTGCCGGTATAAGTTTCACCGCCGAAAGTAGTTATCCTGCCATAAATAAATCCTTCATCATTCGGAGCCGCAAAGCTCAAAATCAGCATAGCATTCAATAGCGCACAACAAATAGTATAAAAAACTTTCATCGTTATCTCCTTAAAGTTAAAATAATCATTTTTATAGAATTAGTACCAGGCTCTTCCGGTGCTGTCAACCCGTCCCGGCTGGAATTCCGGCTGAAGACCTTGATCTGATTCGGACGGATCCTGCAGTTCCGTCATCGAACCTTCATTATATAGAGCGGAAAGAATTAGGTACATCTTCCTGTGATAGACCGGGTCGGCCGATAGCAGTTCTCTGGTAAAATTGACAAAACGTTCTTCGGTCATACCGGAGGAACCGGTGGAGGTCAACAAAGGTATCTTGCTCTCCTGCAGTGGAAAAATATAAGTGTCTCTGAGGATGAAGCTGGAAATCAGGATAAGGATAATCGCCGCCGCCGCCGATATGATGCCTGTGAGCCAAGGCGGCATCGGAATGACGGTTTTCCCTCCATGATGTTCACTTTTAGGCTTAGCGGTGTCTTTTCCCGGATTGATCTTACCCCATAGGTTATCAGGAACCGCATCGGGTTGATAATGCCGGTTTATCTCCTCCTGCATAGCCTGGTAAATCCCCAGGGTCTTCATGCATTCGGGACATTCACCTAAATGTTTTATAGTTTCGGTTAATTCATCGCCATGAAGCTCACCATCGATCATAGCGGATAGATTCATTTCATATTCTTCACATGTTTTCATTTTTATCTCCGAAATTCTGCCATTTCTGACGCCACCTTTTTCCTGGCGCGGAATATATTGCTTTTCACCATAGATTCCGACCAGCCGGTGATATCTCCTATTTCTTTATATGAATACTGCTGGACGATTCCCAGCATAAAAGCCGTCCGGTAATTTTCACCCATTGTGTTGAGAACCGATTCAAGTCTAATTTTAAAATCTCCCGCCGCCACTAATGTGTCCGGCGCCGGCGCAGGATCAGGAACAGCTTCAAGAATGTCGAAATCTTCGCTGTCAACATGAAGTTTTTCCCGTTTCCGCCGTTTCCGCACCGTATCAAGGAATAGGTTTCGGGCTATAGTCATCATCCAGGACCTGATTTTGGATATGTCATTGACGAACGACCGGGACTGCATGGCTCGCATGAAAGTCTCCTGCAGTAGATCTTCAGCTTCCTCACGATTGCGGGTCAGCATCATGAGGTACTGCAGAATTCCCGCGGAATGTTCTTGATATATCGCCTCCCAATCCGCCACATGAAACTCTTTATTTAATAATACTTTTGTTAATTACACTTTGGTAAATCGGTTTTCATCTTCTGTCCCCCACGAGTTCCAGGCGCCGTTTTATCGACCTTTAATGCCCGTCCCACAATATTGACGAAAATCCTTTACCAAAGTTGCTGTTAATTTAAGATAAAAAATGTAAATTTCCAATTATTCCGCCGATTCAAATCTTTTGACGAAAAAATGTCATGAAAGTTGCAGTGATGTTATTGATTTTTGTATTTATTCCATATTTTTATGCACTTTTTTCACCATTCTCCGCAATATTATCATTGAGGCGTAAAAAGGATAGAAAATCGTTATGCGTCAACGGTGCGCAGCTTAGGGTGAAAATGCAGACTTTAGATGTACTGACATTTAAGGTTAGTTACAACATAATAGTTAGTTGAAATGTTTTGGTAGGCGGGGGGTTTATCCCCCCGCACAATTTGTCGGGGGACAAGCCCCCGACCTACTTAACAGTCTGTTCTCTTGAATCAGCCGTACGGCTGATGAAGAATCGCAGCCGAGTTAAGTACTTAAATATCATCCGATTCCGGACAAGCCGGAATGACGGTGTTTTTCTTGTGACTTGCAACTTGCAACTTTTTTACTTACTGACTTGTGAACTTGCAAACTTATATTCAATGCAAAATAAATATTTCACATAGCGCTATTAAATTTATCGAGGTGCTGAAAATGAGAATCTATGTTTTGTTTGTCACGGCTCTTTTGTTAGCTGTGAGTCCCGTTATAGCCGGGACTGTCGTTCATAATATCACCCTGGAAACGCCTCAGGTGACTTCCATCGCTGACGGTTACCATAAAGTTACTATGGATGCTGGTATGGTGACGGGTGAGGTGGGAGATCCTCAACTTCCGGTTTTAGGTTTAAATCTACTTCTGCCTGCGGGTGAGGAAGCCTCTGCTGTCAATGTGACAAAGGGTGAACTTATATCGCTGGGAAAAGGCTATAAAATCAAGCCGGTCCAGCAGGGATATCCCTTAAGCTTCAGGGGACCTATAGAAGAAACTCCGGAGAATGAAGAAGTCTACAGCGGAAACGCATTTTTCCCCGCTCAAATGGCGGCTAAGTTCCATACGGATTTCTATTGCGGGCATGGAATCGCCGCTATCGCTCTGAATCCGGTGGTCTATAATCCCGTCACCGGCGAATTGGCTTATTACCGGGATTTCACGGTTACAGTCGAGACTAAATCGACACCGCGAAGCCTCGAGGCTATCACAACAAAATTCAAGCATTCTCCCCGCAGAGTGAGCGATCTGGAAAAACAGATTAACAATCCGGAGACTGTTACCGCTGTTTATGGTCCAGCGGTCACTCAACTGGATGAACCCTATTATGACATTCTTTTGATTACTCATTCCAACCTTGTCGATTATTGGGATGACTATATCGAATGGAAGACCAAATGCGGTTATTATATCGCGGTTGAACTTGTTTCGGACATATACGCCAATTACGGCGGGGTTGACAATCCGGAAAAAATCCGCAACTGCATCATAGATTACTATGAAACCTATGATATCCTCTATGTATTCCTTGCCGGCGATGATGAAGCCCTGCCTCATAGAGGGCTTTATGATAATCAAGGCGCCTATACCGATAATGATATAGCCGGCGATTGTTATTTCGCCGGACTCGACGGCACTTGGAACGATGACGGCGACAGCCATTGGGGCGAGCCTGATGAAGCTGATTTGCGGGCGGAAGTCTTCGTATCCCGCGCCGCCGTGGATTCGCAGAATGAAATCTACCGCTTTGTCAATAAGCAAATAATGTATCAGTGCGATCCTGTAGTCGATGAAGTGGAAACCGCTCTGATGACCGGTGAAGATTTAGGATGGCCCATTTGGGCGGACGAATACAAGGAAGAAATCCGCACCGGGAGTTCCTCTTGGGGGTTTATCACTGAGCCTTTCCCGGCTAATTTCTATGTTGCAACCCTTTACGATACTCCCGGAAATTTATGGTCAGCGATGGGCGACTTAGTGCCGCGCTTGAACATGGGTCCGATTTATGTGAACCATCTGGGTCATTGCAATATCGATTATATGATGAAATTGGATGATTACCAAGTCAACACCACCAACATGACCAATAACGGTGTCAATCACAATTTCTATCTGATTTATTCTCAAGGCTGTTACTGCGGTTCTTTCGATAACCGCACCACCGGCGGTTCTCATCTTACTACAGACTGCATCACCGAATTCTTCTCGGTGATGGAAACCGGCGCCGTGGCCTTGATAACGAATTCCCGCTACGGATGGGGCGACCTCACCACTACCCAAGGCTCTTCTCAATATTACGACAAGCAATTCTTCGATGCTATCTGGGGTGAAGGATTGACTATCGCCTCCGAAGCGCAGACCGATTCCAAGACCGACTGTATTCCCTATATCGATTATGCGCAGAACCGCTGGTGCTTCTATGATTTGAACCTGTTCAGCGAACCCACACTCGATTTGTGGACCGCCGAACCTCAGGTTTTAGCCGCCAACCACGCCGCGGAAATATTCTTAGGCACTCCCTCTATGCAAGTTGAAGTACCTGGTATAGAAGGCGCGAGGGTTTGCTTATCGATGAACGGTGTCATTCACGGCGTCGGATTCACCGATGAAATTGGTATCTGCACACTTATCATGAGCACACCAATTCTAACTTTAGGACCGGCTGACCTATATGTCACCGCTCACGATTATCTGCCCTATGAGGGTTCGGTCACCGTCATTCCGCCGACAGGCGCTTATGTGGTGTACAACGCCTGCCAGATTGAAGACGCTGTTTCCGGCAACAACAACGGACAATGGGATTACGGCGAAACCGTCGATTTGACCGTAACAGTGATTAATCTTGGGGTGGAAGACGCTTCCGATGTCACGGTGGAAATCACCACTGAAGATGAGTTAGTCACTATTATCAACGGCTCTTGCAACTTCGGCAATATTCCCCAAGGACAGACCGCCACAGTTGAAAACGCGTTCACAGTGGAAGTCGCTCCCGAAGCCGAAGACGGGCATTATGCAGCCTTCGTAATGACCGCTATTTCCGGCTACGATGACTGGACCAGCTATTTCAACCTTCAAGTGAATGCGCCGGATATAGTCTATAACATGCTGGAAATCGATGACAGCGCCGGTAACGGCAACGGCAATATTGACCCCGGCGAAACCGCTATCATGACCGTTTATATCGAAAATGAAGGCGGATGCTTCGCCACCGATGTCGAAGGAATTGTATCGACCATCGATCCGTATATTACTATCACCTCAGCCAATATCGAATTCGGAGATATACTTTCCGGTGAAATAGTATCGGGTAGTTTTAATCTGGTCTGCTCAGAATCCTGCCCGCAGGAACATGATGTGGACTTCATCCTTGATCTAACCGATGCCATAGGCTACAGCGGTTCGGTGGAATTCATGACCACTGTCGGGAATATCACTTATGATCCAACCGGTCCGGATATATACGGATATCTCGCCTATGATCCTAATGACGCGCCGGAGTTCCCGGAATACGAATGGGTGGAAATCAGCGCCGATTCCGGCGGCCCCGGAACGCTTGTGAATTTCACCCAGGACGATCAGACATTACAGTTTGACCTGCCCTTCACCTTCCAGTATTACGGACAGGATTTCACTCGCTATACTATCGCCACCAATGGCTGGATTGGGATGGGTGATATTATGGAAGAAGATTATAACAACAGTGGAATTCCCGATCCCGATGGGCCTGCGGGGATGATAGCCGCTTATTGGGAAGACTTATCTCCTCAGCGTCCTAATTCCGGCAGGGTTTGGAGATGGTACGATTCCGCCAATCACCGGTTGATTGTGGAATACAATCATGTCGAACAATACGCTCCCACCGGCAATTTTGAAACCTTTGAGGCGATTCTGTATGATCCCGCTTACTATACAACCGCAACGGGTGACGGCAGAATTCTCGTATTATATAAAGACATGTCACAGGCTTCCGCTTCCGAAGGCACAATCGGAATCGAATCACCGGATGAAACCGACGGTCTGCAGATACTATTCGACGGCGCATTGGAAGCGCACGCTATGATGCTTGCCGATGGTATGTGCTATCTATATTCAACTGTATCGGCCGTTCCCACTTTACAAGTTACTTTAACTCCGGTCAATCCTCCGATTGTGATACCGGCGACTGGCGGTACTTTCCAGTATCACTTGGATATACTGAATAACGGCAGTGATCCGGCTTTATTCGATGCCTGGATTGAAGTCACGCTTCCCAGCGGATCTTCCTATGATCCTAATATCGGCCGTGACGGCTTGAATTTGGCGCCGGGTTCTTCTTTAGGACGGGATATGACTCAGAATGTCCCCGCGGGAGCGCCTGCCGGTTCTTACACTTACATCCTTAATACCGGTAATCATGTCACCGGCGATATTTGGGCTTTCGATTCCTTCGATTTCACCAAGAGCGGAGTCGATTTATCGGGTTCCATCAATAACTGGAATCTTATCGGCTGGGATGGAATGGAAACTTCAATGGGAGCACCCGCCGAATTCTTCCTGGCGCAGAACCATCCTAATCCCTTCAATCCGGTCACCACTATCGCTTACGGTCTGCCGGAAGCCGCCGATGTTAAATTGGTGGTGTATAACACTTTAGGACAGGTAGTGATGACTTTAGTGGACGGATGGCAGGATGCGGGATTTAAAACTGTGAAAGTGGACGCGAAAGAGTTATCTTCAGGTCTTTATTTCTACAAGATCAGCGCCGGAAGTTACTCCGCCGCTCAGAAGATGCTTTTAATCAAATAGCATCGACGCTTCGTATCATAAAGCCGGATTCGTTTGAATCCGGCTTTTTTTTGATAATAATCTCAACTTTTGATATATTCTCATTTAGCCTTATTAATTCAAGAATTTAACATGGATGCACAGGATAAACAGGATAAGTCTTGTATTTTTAAAATCATATAGTCTAAAATTTCAGATTTGGATTTTGAATTTTAAATCCTGTGAATCCTGTATATCCCTGTTAATTTATGAATAATTCAGGTTAACAGTAGTGAACAAGTAAGCTTGCTTTTTCTGATTCAAAGAATAGCGAATGTGAATTAATTCACTTTTACCTTAATGAGATGATTAATGAATCAATTGAAACCTTAATGCGCCTGCGGCGCAATGTTAGTGGAAAGGCGGGGATATTCTACTTCAGTGCGCAATCTGCAGGAAAGTAAATGCGGTAAATGCGGGAGGGGGGTGTATTTTAGTGATTATTAAAGATAATGGAAAACAGTAGAATAGATTTCTTCGACAAATAAACACTTTGTATATATGAATAATTTTGGAATTAAAATGCTCGATTGTCCGCTATAAACCATTCTCATTAAAAATAGGAAATGGGGATAAGTTTTACTTTTTTATTTAAACCTGTCTCCACATTAGCTGGAGTATTAAGTTCTTTGGAGGCTTTATCCATATCTTTATTGAATAAATGAATTTCCAAATCGAAATTAAGATTCGGCGCTATCGAAAGCAAATTTCTGAATCTATCGTTAATAGCTTTATTAAGAGTGGAAAGCGTAGTAACTACTTCAACCGCTTTGATAATCGTTTTGTTTTTTAACACCAGTAAATCTATCTCTTTGATTATATCATAGCCTTCGGAGGGAATTCCAAGCTGATATGAATCAAGTTCGACGGACATTTCGCCCAGCCGCTTGACTTTCCTGACTTCGGTTCTGCCGATATGAACCGAATACCCCTGCCGGCGGTATTCTTCAGCCAGCTTTCCGATTATTTCATTATGTCCGGTTTCCGAGGCGTCGAAAACATCATATTGATTGTTTTCCAACTTCGCCGCCGGTTTGGGAACTGAAGTTTTCCACATATAGACATCGCGTTGACCGCCTTTCTTAGGTATCCTTTCACAGCATCTTTTCATAACATTCTGCACCACTTCCATACCCGGACGCTGGGAGTTAATCAATTTGGTGAAGATGAAAAATAACAATTCATCCTGAGCGGCGGCCTTTTTCTCCTGAAAGAAACTGTATAGATGATGTTCCACCGCCCTTTCCACCGGCAGAACATCATAAATTTTAATAGGACCGTTTGCGGGATCCAGCATCTCCCGCGTATACCATTTTTTCTCCTTTTTCGAATAGACAAACTGCGATTTATAGAAACCGCTCAAATCACTGCCCGCAAAACGGTGTAATAGATTCATATCCGCTAAAGTTTCCACTACTAAATTCCCAATCGATGTGTTATCCAATCCGCCATGATATTCGATTACCGTTCTGATCCGTTCTTCCAACCGCTTCTGCTGTCCGGTGGTCAACTCATAGATCAAATCATCAATCCGTTCCGGTTCTTCTACTTTTTTGAATGTGAGGATGAAATCGCCTAACAGCGAACCCGGCGCGCGGCTGTGAAAAGTCTGCTTGAAATTCTCTATATAATCCTGATATATCATGCCATGGTTTCTATCTTCGGATCTCTCCGGTAATTTAAAACCGGCTCTGTACGCCGCTCGATGCAAAGCCATCCATACACTTACATTACGATTGTGAAAGGTCATCACCATATATCCGGATGGTTTTAAAACTCTATGACATTCTCGGAATATTTTATATAAGGCTCATCCGGATTATGAGTAGTTCTGCATGTGCAGGTGGTATAATCTCAGTTTGAAATAAGCCATGTCCCTGAAGCCATAAACTTGTCTTTTCAAGGTCTTGATCTTGTTGTTTATCCCTTCGACTTTCCCGGTAGTTATCCGATGGTCGAA
>JADHWD010000116.1 GCA_016783645.1 bacterium | reverse complement strand
TATAATTGTGTCTATCCCAACCCTCGTCATTCCCGCAAGCGAAGCGCGTCGGGAATCGATTCCGGACAAGCCGGAATGACGGTATTATGAGGATTACTTGCAAATTGAGAAGCCATATCAACGATTAGCCGACACCACCCGAAGCGAAGCAATCTCTCTTATTAATAATCAATTAGAGAGATTGCCACAAGGCTTTCAGCCTTTCGCAATGACAAAAATACTTAATAAAATATAATTTACAAAAAAAACGGGTAATTTCAACCGGCTGGCAGGCTAAAACAATTTACGAAGATGATCAAGGTCTGATATAGTATTGAGGTTGAATAAAGCGGAGCTTGAATTGGGAATATCCACAAATTTACAATTCAGAATCTTTATCCCATTTCGTATGGACAATAAATTCTGCGCCAGCCGCTGTTTCCAGAACGGCAGTGTCCTATGATGAAACAGGCCGGATAAAGGTTGAATTATACCTCTATGGCGGAACACTATAGCATCGTGATTATCATCGGCGGCTGTGAGTAGGATTCTTATCTCATTTTCAGTTATCAGCGGCAGGTCTGTCGGGAGAGTGAATACAAAGGTATGCGATTTTCGGTTTAACAGAGCTGATATTAATCCTCCAAGCGGTCCTTTACCTTCAATTATATCAGGGATAATTTTATAATTGTTTTGGTCAGGGGGAGAGATATTATTTCCTACTAAATCGGGCTTGCGCTTGAAGACATTCTCGACTGTTTCTATGGTGTTTTCGAGGAGGGTCTTTCCATTGAATCTGATATTTTTCTTATCTAGCCCTAACCGCTTGCCGGCGCCTCCGGCGAGGATATAAGGTTGAATCGAATATCGTGAACAGCTTTCATCATCCCAACTTATCATATACTCTGTTGATTATCCACTGCTTTGGTCAATCACTCCCCGCACTTTATCGGCGAGGATTTTTGGACTAAAGGGTTTTTGCAGATAGGGGAGGCCCTGCGAATCGATATCTTTGTGCATTCTCGATTCCGCAGCATATCCTGACATATAGATGACTTTGACTTCGGGCCAAATATTCTCTTTTATCATCTTCACTAATTGGACACCGCTCATATTTGGCATGACCACATCGGTCAATATCAGATCCAAATTTTGTTCCAATGACGAACATATAGAATACGCTTCTGAGCCCGATTCCGCTTCCATCACCCGATAACCCAGTCTTTTAAGGATTTTTGTAGTCATGTTTCTGACATCGGAATCATCTTCGACTATCAAGATAGTTTCCTTGCCGGAGGGCGTCTGCATGAATGAATCATCCGACACTATCTTCTCTGCTACACCCTCCGCTTTAGGAAGATAGATATAGAAGGTTGTCCCTTCACCAACTGCGCTGTCAACATTAATGCTCCCTCCGCTCTGCTAAATGATTCCGTACACGGTTGATAAACCCAGACCGGTGCCTTTTCCGCTCTCTTTGGTGGTGTAAAACGGTTCAAAAATCTTCAATTTCACCTCTTCGGTCATACCGAATCCGGTATCTCTAATGCGCATAAGGACATAGTGTCCGGGTTCGAGTCCTAGATTAGAAGCGGCGAATTTTTCATTTAAGGTGACATTCTCTGTCTCAATTTATAGACTGCCGCCCGCCGCTTCATCTTCAAGAATCAGAATATTATCTATGTGAATTCCTTTCGCTTCAGCAAACATCCATCCGGTGATCTTCTCAGCCATCAGATTCATAAAAGTAATCTTACCTTCAGAGTCTGTAGTAAGGACGCCGTCACCAGCGCTTATCAACACCGATCCAAAGAATTTTTCCGCCCGTCTGATTCCTTTTTTAGTTTAAGATTTCGTAATACAAATATTGAAAAGAGGTATCCCAGGATCAACGCCCCGGCGGTGAGAATATATCTCATATGCGGATGGCGGGTGTCAGGATGAATCATTAAATGCTCGATGAATGTGCCGCGGCCGGGATAGAAAATGAAGTGATTGACCGCCGCATCAAGCACCCAGACTAACAAAGCGAAAACAAACACTCCGATGAACAGCTTCCGATTACTTTTCATCTTCGCTCACCGAATTATATGCGAATATTTTCTAATATTAACCTTTCCATATCATTTGATAATGTCCCGATTTAGTTGTTTATAAGTATTAAGTAATTATTTAAATAACAATGATTTGTGAACTTTGCTTAAGATATTGAATACTTTGCAATTAGCTAAATTTAACAATTATATACGGATATCTCCCGAAATTGAGGCTCTTCGCTATTTTGTGTGTGTAACTACTAAGTTAAACCAAACAACCCACTTATCGTCATTCCGGCTTGTCCGGAATCGGTTCCGGAATACAAGAAGATTCCCGGCGCGTCCGCTTTCGGCGGACTTGCGGGAATGACGGTGCGGGGTGTTTTTGAATGAAGCGGTAAGCAACTTGCTTATTATATCAATACCCATACGATTCAGCGAAGAACCGAAATTGATATTGACCAGATAATCGGCGTATAAAGATAGGCAAAATTGAATATTAATTCAAATTTAATTATCTTGTTATAAATGTACAATTATAATCGGAAAGATACAAAATAATTAGATTATGAACAAAGATGCGGACGCATAAGAAAGAACGGTTGATCGATGCTTCAGCCGAACAGGTCTGGGATTGCTGGACAACAACATTAGGTGCAGATAGTTTTTTCGCGCAACAAGCATGGGATATTGTGCTGGATAGACTGAAACAGAGATTCCTTGAAGGACCTGTCGATTGGAAGAATCTATAAAGTTATTTGGGGTAAAACCCCGTCATTTCCGTCTGAATTTGCAGAAAAAAGAAATTTTTCACAAATATTCTTGATTTTAATAACTTTTGAGTATATTTTATTGTTATATCTTACTTTTATCAAAAAACACACCATATTAGTCATTCCGGCTTGTCCGGAATCGGTCGGTATATATTATAATAAACCGATTCCGGACGCGTCCGTTGTACAGCGGACTTGTCAGAATGACGGTGATAGTGATTTTTTATAAGCATTAAAATATCTCAAATAAACCTATGAATGATTCCAAATCCTCCGGGACTGTTCTCAAGATTATCAGAAGCATTTTTCCCTTCCTTAAATGGTTTGATTATTTTAGATTTCAGACTCTTAGGATTGATCTGATCTCCGGCTTAACCGTCGCGCTGGTGTTAATACCTCAGTCGATGGCTTACGCCCAGCTGGCGGGACTGCCCGCATATTATGGATTATATGCGGCGTTTCTTCCTCCGATAATCGCCGCTTTGTTCGGTTCCAGCAATCAGCTGGCGACCGGTCCGGTCGCGATAGTGTCTTTAATGACAGCGACCGCATTAGCGCCTTTAGCCACCGCCGGCGGTGAAAACTTCATCTGCTACGCCATAATGTTATCATTAATGGTGGGATTGTTTCAGCTTTCACTGGGGGTTCTGAGATTAGGATTAGTGGTGAATTTTCTTTCGCACCCGGTAGTGAACGGTTTCACTAACGCCGCCGCTATCATCATCGCCACCTCGCAGTTGTCTAAAATCTTCGGAGTGCAGGTGGACAGTTATGAACATCATTATGAAACAGTTTATCGTGTAATTGAAGCCGCAATAAAATCCACTCATTGGCCCACATTCGCCTTCGCGCTGTCAGCGTTCGGGATTATGTACTTTTTAAAACGGATCGACCGGCGGATTCCCAATGTTTTAGCTGCGGTCATTGTGACTACTCTGATTTCCTATTTCACCGGATTCGAGAACAACCGAATTATTTCTCTCGATAAAATAAAATCACAGGATATAACCAGCCTCATAGAACAATTCAATTCGGAGATAAAGGAAATAGAAGAGCTGGGTTTGCAGCTAACCGATATAGCCGAAGAAATTCAACAAGCGAAGAAACAATATGGCAGTGAATCAGAAGAATTGTTGAGATTAAAAACTCAAGCCTCCATGATTAATATCCGCAAAACTGAAAGGAAAAAGAAGATATTATTTTTAAAGAATCGTCTGCGGGATTTCAGTTTGGCGGAAGTAATCACTCAGAATAGCGATACAATATTTCAAGCTACAAATAGTGTTTCTACGGAAGCTCAATTATTGAGTAAAGGCTGGGATCTTAAAGTCGGAAATATAGCTTTAAATCCTGCAAAACTGACTTTGATAGGCGGGGGGGTGGTCGTAGGAGTGATACCCCGGGGACTTCCGGAAATCAAAATTCCAAAAGTAAATTTTCAAGTTGCATTGAATCTGATTTCCATGGCGGTCATCATTTCTATTTTAGGGTTCATGGAAGCAATCTCCATCGCCAAAGCGATGGCGGTCAAGACCGGCCAAAGGCTCGATCCCAATCAGGAGCTTATCGGGCAGGGGCTGGCGAATATAGCGGGCGCGTTTTCGCAGTCCTACCCGGTATCAGGTTCATTCTCCCGTTCGGCGGTGAATCTGCAGGCGGGGGCTATAACCGGTCTATCCAACGCCTTCAGCAGTCTGGTGGTGTTGATAACACTATTGTTCCTGACGCCCTTATTATATCACCTTCCTCAATCGGTGTTAGCGGCTATAATCATGATGGCGGTGATAGGACTTGTGAATGTGAAGGGCTTCATCCACGCATATCAGGCGCAGAAGTACGACGGTATAATTGCAGTGGTCAGTTTCGCCGGCACTTTAGCCTTTGCGCCTCATCTGGACAAAGGGATTATGATAGGGATTCTGCTTTCGCTGGGGCATTTTCTATATAGAAACATCAAACCGGAGACCGCATTTCTGTCAAAGTATGTTGACGGCACTTTCCGCAGCGCTAAGAGACGGCATCTTAAAACCTGCCGCCATATTGCAGTGCTGAGATTCAATAATTCGCTATTTTTCGCTAATGTAAGCTACTTGGAAGACAGGATACTGGAAATCATCTCCACAATGGGCGAAATCCGCCAGGTGCATATAGTATTTAACGCTATCAATGAACTGGACGCCTCGGGGGAAGCCAGTCTATCCACTATGATAACCCGCCTGCGGGAAAAAAATATCGACTTCTCGCTCAGCGGAGTGAATGAAAGCGTACTGGATGTGATGAACCGCACGCACTTAATCGACAGGATTGGAGAAGACAATATCTATGGCAATGTGGCGAACGCCGTGAAGAGCATTCATAAAAAAACTCACCGTAATACTCGCGAGGAAAAATGTCCCCTGCTTGAAGTTGTCCCGGAAGATGAAGATAAGTTCATGAAGGCTCTTCAGCAGTTCAAGGGGAAGGACTGGATTGAAGCGGTGAAGGAGATTAAAGTTGAGAATTAATAATTAAGAATTTAGAATTTAAAATTACAGCCCAGTTAAAGAAAAACCGAATGAATCTGAATTAAATACAGATAGATAGAATATTCAAGATAAACCTTCATGCGCCTGCGGCGCACCACCAAGCATGAAAATATTTTTCAGGGCGACCGCAAGGGTCGCCCCTACAGGTTTTTCCGAAACCAGGGAATATAGCGTTCCTGCCGTTTTTCAAGCCACCACAGGAGGCGTAAAGCGGCAGGCATATCCCCGGCAGGTTACGGGCTGTGCCCTTGAAACCTGCCGGGAACGACACATATATGAGCCTGTTCTTGTCCCTTGATCCTTTACCCTGTTTCAACAGACAATTCACACAGCTAAAATACAGCAGGTGATATAAATGGCGATAATATCGATATTCAGTGGTTCTCACTGTCATGGTGAGGAAACAGCGGCGAAAACCGCGGTAAAACTGAACTACCAAGATATCAGTGATGAATTGATATCCGGGATTTTAAGCAGATTCAACCTAAGCGGTGATAGAATTCACAAGACTTTCACCGGCTCTCTCCCGCCTTTCAGCAAGTTCACTCATGAGCGGGAGAAGAATACGGCGATGATCCGCCTGGGATTAGCGGAGATGATTCAGCGGGATAATATAATAATTCCGGGATATTTCGGACATCTGATACCGCGGACCATCGCACATCATCTGAAAGTATTAATTATCGCCAATCATGAATACCGGGTTCAACGGGCGGTTGAGACCGAGGGATTATCTCAAAAGAACGCGGTGAAAGCTATCCACAAAGATGATAAAGAACGCACTGAGTGGACACAGTTCATATTAGATAAACCCTGTTATGATGAAGACATCTATGATATAGTCGTTCCCATGCACAGCGTTACAGTGGATGAAGCGGTGAAATTGATATGCGGATATGCCAATGGTGATGCGGTCAGGATTACTGACCGATCCCGCCAATCAGCCAGGGATTTTATACCCGCCGCCAAGGTATGGCTGGAATTGGTGAAGGATGGCCATGAGGTGGATGTATATTCGGAAGATGGAATTGTGACTATAATCATCAATAAATATGTTGTCAGGCTGGATAAATACGAAGAGGGATTGATCAGACTGGCGCAGAGAGTAGAGGGAGTGAAAAAGGTGAAAACAAAGACGGGGCCTAAATTCAGCCCCCCTTCAATTATTCCTATGGGAGAATTGGATATGCCTTCCAAGATACTATTAGTCGATGATGAGAAAGAATTTGTACAAACACTCTCGGAACGATTGTCAACCCGAAATTTAGATTCATCGGTAGTGTATGACGGCGAGCAGGCGCTGGATTTTGTCGAGCGCGATGAACCGGAAGTGATGGTACTGGATCTGAAGATGCCCGGGATTGACGGTATTGAAGTGCTGAGGCGCGTTAAGCGTGAACATCCCAATGTGGAAGTGATTATTCTGACCGGGCATGGTTCGGAGAAAGAAGAGACTATAGCGGAAGAACTCGGCGCTTTCGCCTACCTGCACAAACCCGTGAATGTGGATTTACTGGCGCAGGTCATGCGTGAAGCATATAAAAAAGTGAACGAATCCAAAAGGAAGATGAATGATGAGAATGAGAAATGATCTCATCTTGATTTTAAACTCACTTACTCCTCATAACAATATGGGGATATAGAATGGTAGTGATTGAGAAAATAACATCCCCGTTCCGGCCGCAGACATCCGGCGACCCGAATATCGCTCCTCCCAAAAGATACCGCCGGCTTTGGCGGTTCACTATCATCATGACAATGATGATAACCTTTATCCCATTAGGGGTTATGACCATGGTGAATTATCATCATGATCAAAAAGCCTATGACGCTGAAATGAGTTATATGATATCTCAGATACTTTCCAACACTAAGCGGACATTGGAATTCATCATGGAGGAGCGTATGTCAGCTTTAGCTCTAATTGTCCGGGAAAAACCTTTCAGCGAATTAGCCGATGATGACTGCCTCACTTCCACTTTACGAAGTCTCAAACAATCCTTCGGCGGTTTCGTGGATTTAGGTTTGATTGACTCGAATGGTAATCAGCTGAATTACAGCGGGCCTTATGATTTGAAAGGAAAGAATTACAAGAATCAATCCTGGTTTCATCAAGTTTATCTGCGCGGAATATATGTGAGCGATGTGTTCATGGGCTACCGTAATTTCCCCCATTTCGTCATCACCATCAAATATGATAAAGAGGATGGAGATTATTTCGTCCTGCGCGCCACGATAGATATGGACTTGATTAACCGGCAGATCTATTCCCTTGATTTGGAAGAAACCACCGACGCTTTTATAATCAATCAGAACGGTGTTCTTCAGACAGCTTCAAAATTTTACGGCGGACTGCTGGAAGAATCCGGCATCGATGTGCCGACTCATTCCCGCAACAGTGTGGTGATCAGCGAGAGCAAGCGGGGTAACCGCCGGCAGACTCAAGGCTATGCCTATATTAAAGACACTCCTTTCATTCTGATGGCAAGCGCTTATCTGCAGAATCCCTTCCAGCATTGGGCTTCCAGACGATCCGAACTCCTATGGTTCCTGGGAATCACAATAGTGATTTTAACAATAGTTATCATCTACCGCAGCACATATATGGTTAACCGTCTGCGGGCTTCGGATGAGCGGCACGCCAAGACTCTGCATAATATCGAATACACCAACAAGATGGCGACCATAGGCCGAATGGCCGCCAGCGTGGCGCATGAGATCAATAATCCGTTAGCGATTATCAATGAAAAGGCGGGGTTAATGAAGGATATGGTTTCATTTTCGCCGGATTTCCCCAAAAGGGAAAAGTCGCTGGATCTGCTTACAGCGATTGAAAATTCGGTTGAAAGGTGCAGTAAAGTGACTCATAGACTGCTGGGATTTTCCCGCAGGATGGATATCCGGAAGGAACTGATTGATCTGGAAAATTTAATGCGGGAGGTTGTAAGTTTCATCGGTAAAGAAGCGGAACACCGCAATATATCGGTGAATTACAACATTGAAATAAATGTGCCTTCCATCGACAGCGACCGCGGGCAGTTACAGCAAGTGTTTTTGAATATTGTCAATAACGCTATAGCGGCGGTGAAAGACGGCGGCAGAATAGATATATCAGTCAGGTCAGAGGATCACCGTTCGGTGTCGGTCTCAATCGCTGATGATGGATCGGGGATACCGAAGGAAAATCTGAAACATATATTCGAACCCTTTTTCTCCACTAAAGGTGAATTTGGCACCGGACTCGGTCTTTCCATTACAAAGGAAATCATCGATAAACTGGGGGGGAGGATAGAAGTAGTGAGCGAATTGAACAAGGGCACTTGTTTCACTATAACCCTGCCCTTGCGGACATAATCCTTTTTAGGGGTAAGCGATGGACAAAATCAGAACTTTGTTAGTCGACGACGAGATTGAGTTGATAACTACCATGGTCGAGCGGCTGGAGTACCGCGGCGTGGAAGCTGATTTCGCAGTCAGCGGCGCCGATGCGCTGGAAAAAATGAAATACGCGGAATTTGATGTTGTAGTAGTCGATTTGAAAATGCCGGGGATGAGCGGTCCCGATATTATCCGGGCGATACTGAAAAACTATCCCAAAATTCCAATATTGTTGATGACAGGGCAAGGCATGTCTTTGGAGGGGGAGGATATACCTAAAGGCATTGTGGGTTATCTTCCCAAACCCGTTAATCTGGAAGAATTAATCACAAAAATGCGTGAGGCGATTAAAGCAAATGGATAAACGAGATACATCAAGAGATAGAGTGATGTGGGAGAACAGCCTGGCTTTTTTCGGCGCAATTACCGCCTCAGTATCCCACGAACTGAACAATGTAATGTCGATAATCGACCAGAACAACGGTCTGCTGGGCGATTTACTAATAGGCGCGGAGCATGGCAGACCGATATCCAATGAAAGGATACAGAGGATCAGCGACAGTCTTACCAATCAGGTCGAGCGTGGAGTGCGGATTATCAAACGGCTCAACACCTTCGCTCACAGCGTCGATGATCCGGTGCGTCAGTTCGATTTAGTGCAGTTAGTGGATAATTTCATCCGCCTTGCACAGAGGCTGGCAAGCCTCAAACGGGTGAACTTGGAAGGTATCCATA
>JADHWD010000115.1 GCA_016783645.1 bacterium | reverse complement strand
TTATATTCCTAAAAGAGATTCCAATGATGATCTGTGTAGATGACACATGGCTGACCGTGCCACCCTCAGTTTAGTTTCTTTTGGGTGGCACAGCCAGCCCTTATAACGATTTTAAAAGCTGAAATAATTCATCATTATATCTGAAATCAGCACAATATTTATACCAGCTGGCTGTGTTTTGAACATAGAACTTAATAATTACAAATTCTTTTGTAATATCCTCATATTGTATTTTTTATCCCTTTCATCCCCTTAATCCCTGTTAATTATCCTGAATCTTTAGCCTTGTGTATCTCTGTGTTCTCTGTGGCAAATATCTTTGGTTAGTTCTTAAAATGAGATATAAACTGGTTATCTATGAAAATATAAGCAATCCGTAGTAAAAAGTCAAATTGAATAATAACTAATTTAGTATTCCTTCAGACCGTAACGCATTCTTTGAAGATATCTTTCTTATTCATAGGCGAATATTCTTTCGCCAGTTCTTTGATCGCAGAACGGAGTTCCTCATGATTCATCTGATAGCATCTATTTATCAACCTTTCAACTTTGCTGATATAATCGGGATTTATGTTAAGATTGGGTTCCAGGACAAAAAGGTTGGGAATATGGGTTGAGCCCTCTTCGCCTTCCAAAAACAGGGTTTCATTGAGTTTTTCCCCGGGGCGGAGTCCTGTGAACTCAATCTTGATGTCATCGTTCAATTTCAATCCTGACAGCTGAATCATATATTTGGCTAAATCGACTATTTTAATAGGTGAACCCATATCGAGGACATAGATATTACCGTTATGTCCGATAGCGCCCGCTTGCAGGACGAGTTCCACTGCTTCCGAAATCAACATGAAATATCTTGACACTTCGGGATGGGTGACAGTGACAGGTCCCCCGCTGGCGATCTGCTGTTTGAATTTCGGAATAACGCTCCCTGAACTGCCTAAAACATTTCCAAACCTCACAGCGATATATTCGGTTGAGCTTGCGCCGTTTTGCAGAAGGGTCAGCAATTCACATATCCGTTTGGTAGCCCCCATCACGCTGGTAGGCTGAACAGCTTTATCGGTAGAGATGAGAATGAATTTTTTTACATTGAATTCATTACTAAGGTTTATCAGTGTTAAAGTGGATTTCAGGTTATTATAGACCGCCGACCAGGGATTCATCTCCATTAGAGGCACATGTTTGTAAGCCGCGGCGTGAAATACTATATGGGGTTTGTGATTTAAGAATACTTGGCGCATGAAGATTTCGTTGCAGGCGTCGGCGATGATACATGACAGCTTGATGTGAGCGTATTGCTGAACTAACTCGGATTCGGCGGAATAAAGGTTGAATTCGCAGTTATCTAATACCAGCAATTCCGCGGGTTTGAAACAGGCGATTTGGCGGCATAATTCCAGCCCGATAGAACCACCGCCGCCGACCACTAATACGGTGTTCCCTTTGATGAATTGCTCAACGAGCGAAAAATCGAGGTGAACCTCTTTTCTGCGGAGCAAATCTCTAATCTCAAATTTCTTCAGCTGGCTGACCGATACTTTGCCGTTGACGAGGTCGGATAATTTAGGGAGCTTCCTGACCTCGACTTCATCGCCCGCCAGTTCCTGAATTGTATTGAGTATCTCCCGGGCGTTAGTGCCGGAAAGGCTGGGGATAGCGATGAAAATATCGGTGATTTTATACTTTCTGATAATTTCACCGATTTTATTGCGGCCGCCTAACACCCTTTTATTATGGATATACTGCCCCTTCTTCTGAGGGTCATCGTCGAGGAAACCTATGATATTGACGGAGACATCTCCGGATAGTTCAATATTGCGCAGGAGCAGTTCACCGCCGTTACCGGCGCCGTATATCAGCACCCGCTGACCCGATTTACTGCGCCGGACGCCTTTCAGCGGCCGATTGTAAAGATGGCGGATTGTTAATCTTATCCCGCCGCAGAAGAAAATCACCCATACCCAGTACATTATGAGAATCGAGCGCGGAATCCTGCCCGAACCGATAAAATAGGCGATGATGATCATCCCTAATGCGCTGATAGTGGCGGAGAAAAATAGGTTTTTAAGAACATGTATTCCGGAATAACGCCACATAGTCGAGTACAATCTGAAAAAAGCGAACACACCTATCTGAAGAATCACGAAAACCGGAATATAAGTGGCGATTTCAGAGAAATACAAGGGAATATCACGAAGGGGGAAGCGAATCAAGTATCCTACTAAAAAAGCCATTAATATAGCTGCGATGTCAAGGGAGACTTTGACCAGCAGCCTTAATGGAAATTTAGATTTGAAATCAGTTTTCATTCTGTCTTTCCTCTATTTTTGAAATACAGAAACTTATAATGATGATTCACGCGTTTCTGAACTCCATCCTTAATTTCATAAATGTCAACACTTTTATCAACTCGTTCAACCCGGTTTCAAAATCTATGGTATTGCTGAATCCTGTTTTTATTATCTTATCATAGCTGACCTCGTAATCACGCTCGTCCAGATCTTTACCTACGCCAGCCTCATAGAGTTCATAATTCACCTTTTTCTGAATCATTAAAGCCACTTCTTTTTTAGTGTAATTCATATCGTTGGAGCCCACATTGTAGATCTCTCCGTTGCAGCTGTCGATTCTATCTATCATATGGATGTAAGAATAAGCGCAGTCTTTAACATGGAGGAAGGTTCTGCGGAAATGTCCTTCAAACAGTACAATAATTTTATCGTGCAGGGCTTTATAGACGAAATCGTTGACCAGCAGATCCAGCCGGATGCGGGGCGATACGCCGAAAGCGGTGGCGAAGCGGAAGGCGATAGAATTTTTCCCATGCTTGGAATTGAAAATATACGCTTCCGATTCTGCTTTAGTGCGGCCGTATAGTGTTAAGGGATTTATAGGAACTTCCTCTGTGCATATTTCTTTCACTCTGCCATAGGAACTGCCGCTGGAGGCGTAAAAGAGATGCTGTCCCATCTCCATATTATCCACTATTAGCTTGGTGGAACCTAAATTAGTGGAGACAGCTGCGCTTTCATCCCTGGCGCAAGCCGGGAAGCCGACAATCGAAGCGAGATGGATGATTAAATCCTTCCCCTTTAGATGTTTTTTAATCACGCCCTCATTTCTAACATCGTCATTTATCACCGTAAATTGAGGGTGGCTGGCAATATGCATGATGGGATGGCAGCCGAACATAAACATATCTATCATGGTGACATCATGACCCGCTTCAAGCAGCATGGGAAGCAGGCAGCTGCCGACATAACCGGCGCCGCCGGTGACTAATACTTTCATAATTCTATGTTAAATTAATGTAGTTAGTAGAATTTAAAATGCGCTGAATTCACCCGAAGGGAGATTTCAACATTTTTAATCGTCTATATTCTAAATTATTAAAGTTATTCTTTTTTTTGTTAAAGTCAAATATTTTGAAATAAAACCTGATAATTTAATCGAAATTGAATAAATAAGATTAATCCTCAAGAGCTTGCGGCGCGCCACCAAGCATGAAAATAGTCTCAAGGGGTACCGCAAGGACCGCCCCTACAATTATTATTGTTCTGCCAGGTCTTGTCCCGGTTTAACGGGATGTGACTGGCAGCGTCAGGTCACACTTGCGTTTCCGCAAGCAAGACCAGACGCAACAATTAAATTGTGTATGGTGTCGACTGTGGAGAGTCGACACCACATTGAAACATTCACTTCGAGTCACCCAAAAACATCTGACTTCCGACGCCGGGCTTGGCTTCCTGCATCGCTTTTGGTTACAGCTTGGCGGGGAAGTTTAGATAATTCAACAACTTGACTCCTTGAAAGCCGATAATTCGGTCTATTCCGTGGGCCGAATCATCACCATTCTGCTGCTGGCGATGATTAAAGGAGCGAAGTACATTTCCCATACGCTTCAACTCGCCCATGATGGCGGGCTGCGCAGGTTGTGGGATTGGGTGCTTTTCCCGGTGATGACTACCATTGTGCGCACGCTGGACTTCGATGTTCCCAGCCAAACTTGACGGCTGGGAAAAAGCGCGCGCTTTTGCGGCGGTCAAGGTCTTCAGAGAATATATCTTGGATGACCTGCTCGGAGCGGCTGCGCTCGCCCACAAATTACGGTTTTAGGGTGTCAAATGACCTTAAACCGGGCTTTCAAAGACTGTCAAAGAACGGTTTAGTGAAAATATAATTTTTTAACAAATAAATCTACTCAAATACAAGCAAGAAAATTCACTTGCAGGATTTAGGTATCAAGCTTACAACGTTTATGACGCAGACTCCTGCTGGTATTATCATGATCCACTCGGAGATACGCTATGCCCGCATCTCCTTTAATGCCACACCGGATATTGAAATCCACAGTCAATTCGCTCTTCATCAAAACTACTTAAATCCTTTCAATCCAACTACCACCATCCCATTCGCTTTACCCACTGAATCGAAGATCAAGATTGAAGTCTTCAATCTTTTAGGACAGCGGGTGGCAATACTGGAAGACGGCATCATGCAGGCGGGATATCATCAAGCGGTCTGGGATGGCAGGAGTTCTTCCGGCGTTTCGGTCGCTTCAGGTTTGTATCTTTTGAAGATTGAGGCGGCTGGTACGGTGAAGGAGATGAAATTCACCGGGACGAGGAAGTTGATGCTGTTGAAGTAAGATCAGAACCGCTGATTTTAATGATTTTCACTGATTGCGCTGATTAAAAGGCTTTCAATGTTCTGGCAGGTCTTGCACGCCGTAAGCGGGTGTGACCTGCCAGTCAATCAGTGCAATCAGCGGTTCAGAAATGAAGATTCACAGCAGATTAAGCAGATTAAGCAGATAAAAGGAGGGTGAAAATCTTGACAATGAAGCGGGCGTTTCGTATATTTATAGCGGGACGCCCGCAATTGCAACATATGTGCTGCCGGCTCTCTGCAGCCGGCAGCAATACTATAATTATTAGGTAGTTGGTGTCGACTGCGGAGAGTCGACACCACAATTTTGGTCATAAAATGAAAAAGATATTGTTAATACTTATTTTTACAGTTGCAGCTTATTCACAGCCGATGGATTGGGAGCCGCAGGGTATACCGGTTACACAAGAGGGAAGAGAACTGCCAATTCCCTTCACCGGCGGCATGACCGATTCCAAGCCGGAATTTGTCGATATCGATGGAGACGGAGATTACGATGTATTTATTGGTGATAATTCTGGGAAGTTGTGGTATTTTGAGAATATTGGAGATAGTCTTAATCCGGTTTGGGAATTTGTTTCGGATTTTTATGATTCGATTGATATGGGAATATATAGTGCTCCATCATTCTGTGATATAGACAATGATGCTGATTTTGATTTATTCTCATGTCAAGGATATGGGGGATATATTTACAAATACATGAATAATGGTAATATAAATAGTCCTATATTTATATCCATAGCTGAAACTCTTGAAACAGTATTATCATTTCCCACAATTGATTTTGCCGATTTAGACAATGATTCTGATTATGATATAATCGGAACAGCAGCGGATGATATGCCTTATTTTGAAAATATAGGAACTGTTTATAATTATTGTTTTACTGCAATAGATACATTAGCTCAGGCGAATGATTTCATTAATGTAAGTGTTAATGATATTGATGGTGATTTAGATTATGATTTTTTATGTGGAGTAGAAAATGGAAACATCTGGTATCTCCGCAACGACGGCGATCCCTATCAATACAATTTCACGGTAGTTACACAGAATTTAGTGCCGGATGTGGGGGTGGACGCGGCGCCGGCGCTGGTGGACATCGACGGGGACGGGGATTTGGACCTTTTCGCGGGAACGGGAGCGGCGGGTTGGTTCACACTCTTCGGCAATATCCATTACTTCGAGAATACAGGCAGCCCGGAAGTGTATCAATTTATCGAAAGGACGGCAAATTATTTCACCATCGATACCGGCAAAAAAAGCGTGCCGAGATTGGTCGATATCGACGGCGACGGCGATCTTGATCTGTTTATAGGAAACATGAGCGGAATTTTAACCTATTATGAAAATATTGGAAATGCGGCGGCACCTCATTTCACTCTGGAGTATATCAATTATCCGGGGATAGCGCCGGCGGCTTCTCTGTCTCCCGAATTTGTAGATATCGACGCCGACGGCGATTACGACCTGTTTCACGGCTGGTACAACTCTAATAGTCAAGGTAAAATAGCTTTATATGAGAATATCGGAACCGCGAATAACCCTCAGCTTGAAGTCATCACCTATGATCTTTTAGGACCTTTCAACGATGGTGAAGTGAGCCCTGCCTTGTGCGATATCGACAATGACGGGGATTTCGATCTGTTTATAGGCGGCTATCCTGGTAACATAATGTATTATCGCAATGAAGGTGATTTCAGCAGATTTAATTTTAATCTTGTGAATGAAAATTATGAATACATAGATGTCGGTATCCGCGCAAGACCTTTCTTTTATGACATCGACAATGATGATGATTATGATCTGTTCGTGGGTTGTGCTTTCAGCGATACATTCAATACACATGGAATATATTTTTACGAGAACATAGGTTCGGCTTATATTGCGAATTTTGAGCTGGTGTCCACGGCTTGGGAAGATGCCTGCACACATACCGGTTATACCGCGCCTTGCTTAGTTGATATAGATGATGATGATGATGCGGATTTGTTCATAGGCGGCGCTGACGGCGGAGTGACATTTTACCGCAATCAGGCGAATCCTTCGACGGTAGTGTTGATGGTTTCAATATCTCCGCCGGATGTGATACTGCATTGGAATCCGATTGTAGGCGCATCGGAATACAAAATATATACCGATGACACTCCATATTTTCTTCCTTCAGGTGTTCCCGCTTTCACAATTTTCCCGCCGGACACATTTTACATTCATTCAGATGCGGTGAATAGTAATACGAAATTGTTTTATCGAGTGGTGGTGGGAAATTAAAGGTATTTTGCATTTATTTCGAATAGTAAGAACCGCTCTTTATCCTGGCGGTGTTTTCATTTCTTGGCCGATATGTGGCCGATGATTGCGGCTCGTCATGGCGCACTATGAATTTTTAGGATTACTATAATGATTGTATAATGAACAAATTGAGTCGCCGCCGAGTCGCCTTGACGAAAAAAGGCTTACGAAGTTATTTCGTAAGCCTTTGTTATTATTAGTGCCGCCTCCCAGAATCGAACTGGGGACACACGGATTTTCAGTCCGTTGCTCTACCGACTGAGCTAAAGCGGCTTGTTCATTTCATTATATAAAATTTACATAAAAATATGTAAAAAGTCAAGATTGTTTCGGTTGATAGGAGATTCACCTATCATTCAGGTTCGGCAGATATTTCCGCGCTATGACCCTGTAAGCCGGTTTATACTTATTCCGGTAATTATCGGAATGATGCGCCGGGGGGAAACCGTATTCCCGCATTTCATCGAAGAAAATTTCTAATTGTACCGGATTATAGGGGATTTTTTGCGAAGCCGCCATTTTTTCCAACTGTATCCAATACTCCTGCAGTTTATCCCGCGATTCCACATAATGCGCCGCCGATTGCGCCAGACTGTCAACTAATTCTTCCACAACGCCGTTTTGCGCTTTGAAACGCCTGAGGTTTAACCGCACCACTTCTCCGTCAGGAGACACTTCTTCTAAAAGAGGTTCATCCGCAGAAGGTTCCAAAGATTCTAATTCCTTAACTAAATAGTCTCTGATTCTTTGCCGGTCAGTTCCCATATGAGCGCCGCCCATCGCGGCATGGTGCACAAGTTTATATAAATCCTGAATTTCCATCTCCGGATATTTTCTTAGATGTTTCTCTATTATCCCATCAATATTTCCCTGTCTATCGCCGCATCCTTGAAAAATGATGAGCATAGAAATGATTAATGTTAGCAAGGAAAGTTTCAGCATTGCCTTATAACTACTTGTTAATTATGATCGTCCAGGATTTGAATGTCCATTTCTCCGCTTAAATCAACATCATAAACCTTATCGCTTCCCAGCGCGTTACCTTTTTTATCCATCATAATGCGTACGATGGGGCGGTGGTAATTCTTTTCGATATTTTCCACCACCATCCCGATTTCGCCGGTTGACAGTGTGACAGCGGTGCCGCGGGGGTATTGCGGCACCATATTATTGAAAATCCTCAGAACTTTTTCATCAAACCGCTTATTAACCTCTGTATTAAGATAGTTCAGCGCTTTATGAAACGGCCAGCCCTTTTTATAAGGACGGTCGCTAGTTAAAGCGTCGAAGATATCCACAATAGAGGTTATCCTCGAATATAAATATATCTCTTTCGCCTTTTTACCCAGAGGGTAGCCGCTGCCATCATAAAATTCATGATGTTGAAGCGCCACCGACCATACTTTAGGGGAAAATACAGCATAATCTTTTAGAATATTAAAACCGCGGCGGGTATGAAGCTGCATCTCCATGTACTCCTCTTCGGTCAATCTGCCCGGCTTATTATGGATCAGCGTATCCACTGTAACTTTGCCAAGGTCATGCAGAAGGACTGCGATGCAAAGTTCTTCAAGTTCATTTTGAGATAATCCGACATGCCATCCCGCCATCACTGAAATCACCGCTACATTCACGGAATGAAGATAGAGGTAATCTTCCAGAGTCTTGATGAACCATAATTCCATTGTGACCCTGGGGCGGTATTCTTTGATGTCAGATACAATCATAATCGCCGCATCTTTCAAGCGCATGATGGTATTGCGATTGATCACCGGCGGATTATGGGAGAGGATTTCTGCGAGGAGAGTGTTGGCGAATACTCTGGTCTCGTCGTGAATTATATCTTCAACATCGATATCCTCGGATAGAGGATCTTCAATATATATCCAGTTTATTCCTTGGCTTTTGAGTAAATCCGCATATTTTTTATTTAATTTTATCCCCTTCTTCAACAACGGCAGCAGATTATCGACCCGGTAAACACTGCGTGCCAGAAAATATTCCTCCGTTATAAGGTCAACATTTATCAGCCGAATGGTAGTGCCCTTTCCGTAAAATTAAAATATGCCGCTTAAGTAATTTATCCTCCTGGCCGAATATTAATTTACAGAATATTTGGATATGAATCAAATCGGTTTAATGAGAAACTCTCATGCGTCTGCGGCGCGCAACGAAGTATGAAAATATCGGCTCTGGGCTTTGGACTTTAGACCCAAGACCCAAGACCCAAGTGCTGGCAGGTCACATCCGCCGTACGGCGGACAAGACCTGCCAGAACACAAAACTAGACCCTAGCCCCCAGCCCCTAGACCCTATTTTCAGAGTAAACCCTCATGCGCCTGTCGGCGCACCACGAAATATGAAAATAGTATCAAGGGCGAACACATGGGTTCGCCCCTACATTCCCTGATATTTGTGGTGTCATGCGTCCCCGCATGACACTAAGATATTGTTTATATTATGTATGGTGTCGACTG